>NZ_JANDMF010000004.1:0-172809 GCF_031626875.1 Clostridium sp. SHJSY1 | reverse complement strand
TGCATATAAGAAAATGATATTTAGTTCAAAAAGGGAGCTATCGCTAACGGATATTCATCCGCTAATGCGACAGCTCCATTAATCATTTTATAGAATTTTTAGTAAAGAAGTCATCTTTACACATTAATATATCTTTAGAATTGATAATATTAATCTCTGTTTGAATTACGGAATTATTGCAAATTCTTATACTTTGGTTTCTAATTATACTTTCTACTAAGCTTTCAACTAATAAACCATTTTTTAATACTAAATCATTAAATTTATAGATTTCAGATATCAAATTATTTAGTTCTTTATGAGCTTCTTCCTCTAATGTAAACATTTTTTCATATAATGCATGGATAGTAGAAGTTAATAATTCTATTTCATTATAATCTTCAAAATTTAGCCAAATAGGGAAGTTAATATTAACATAAGGGTTATTTGTTACAAGCTTTTTGCAATCTTTAGTACGTCCCCCCAAGGCTATTATTATTTTATTTTTATTATTTTCAAGAAATCTTGTTAACGAAATTAGTATTTCATTATAGCGTGGATTTTCTAAAATAACATTTATCCTATAAATAAATAATATTTTACCTAAATGTTTATTTAAAATATCTTCAATATCAATTCCTTCAGAAATAGCTGAAATTATTTCATATCCATTAAGTTCAGATATGCTCTTGGCCTTAACTATTCCATAAGAATAATACATTTCTGAAAGTAAATTTAGGAACTCTTTTTTACCAGTACCAACATCTCCAGTAATTATCATGTTTAAATGTCTATTAATATTTGTACGAATGCCAAGTTTCTTTCTTCTAGCAGTAACTTTTAATAAAGAATATTGATTTCTTAAAACTTCTTTTGATTTTTCATTTATAGTAACGTTTTTTAGGACAGTTTCTAAGTCAAAGCCATTGTTCATGGAGTTACTGGTTATAGATTCTATATCCTTTGCAGTTATTAAATTCATTTCATAAACACTAATATCTTCTTCAGCAATTCGTATACTTTGATTTCTGATAATCTTTTCTACATAATTTCGAACCATTCGTCCATTACCAGATTGAGAATCAGAATTTTCATATATTTCTTCAAAGGTCTTTTTCAAAGTAATATCAGCATTTTTTGAAAGTTTGAATCCTTGGGCTTCAATTAACCTAATGGACATTTCAAAAAGTTCGTTTGCATTATAATCTTCAAAATTTGTCCATAGTGGAAATCTTGATCTTAAGCCTATATTAACATCAAAGAAATCTTCCATTTCTTTTTCATAACCTGCTAGTATAACTATTACATCCTTAGAGTAATCTTCAATTAACTTTAATAATGTTTCTATAGCTTCTCTGCCTAAGGAGTCATTGGCTAAAGTATAAGCTTCATCTATAAATAGAATACCACCTATAGCTTCTTTAAACTTTGATTCTGTTTTTTTAGCAGTTTCACCTGGCACTTCTGATACAAAACTTGATCTATCAGTTTCAATTAATTGGCCAACTTTTAATAAACCAATGCTATTTAACATTTCAGCAACAAGTCTTGCAATACTTGTTTTACCTGTACCAGGATTTCCAGCAAAGACCATATTTAAGTTTTGATTAACTCTAGTAACAACACCAACTGATTTTCTTTTTTCTTCAGCAACTATTAGTTTATATTGGCTTCTAATAAGTTTTTTAACTTCATCTAAACCTATAATGTTATTTAATTTTTCATCCAAATCAAATTTTGCATTAATTTTAAAATTAAAATTATCTTTTTCTAATAAATCAATTTCTTTATTTGAATTAGTTAAATATTTTTTAGAAGCATCAACTATAGCATTTTCTATTATATTTCTAACAAATCTAGCATTACCTAAATCATTTTTGCCTTTTACTTGATTTTTTGTAAATAAGTCTATCAAACCATTTTTTACATTTGATGATATTCTGTATCCTTTTGATTTAGCAATATTTAATGATAATTCATACATTTCTGTTGGAGTATAGTCACTAAAATGAATTTTGTTAGGAAATCTTGATTTTAAACCTTGATTGTAACTTAAAAATTCATTCATATCATTTTCATAGCCAGCTAGTATAACAACTATATTATCTCTATTATCTTCAATTCCTTTTAATAAGGCATCTACAATTTCTATACCAATTTTGTCATCTTCACCTTTGCATAGTGAATAAGCTTCATCTATAAAGAGAACTCCGCCTAAAGCTGAATTTATGATATCATTTGTTTTTTTAGCTGTATCAGCAAGATTCTCTGAAACAAAGTCAGCTTTACTTACTTCTTTAAAGATTCCTTTTGATAGTACTTTAAGTGCATTTAAATACTCAAAGGTTATCCTAGCTGCATTAGTTTTTCCTGTACCTGCATTACCTGTAAAAATCATATTCATAGAAATATTAGTAGTTTTCATGCCTAGTTTTTCTCTAATGGTTTGAACTTTTAAGGTATTATGTATATTATATAAGAAATTTTTTAATTCTTTCATTCCAATCATAGAATTAAGTTTGTAGCATACTTCATCAAATGTTGGTTTGTAATAATTATTCAAATTATAAATTTCTTTATCTGTTTTACAAAAAATATCATCATATTCTACATAGAGATTAATAGAAGATCCATCTGCTATTTCATTTTGTAAAAATAAATTGTTAATAGGATGATAAATCTTATATCTAATATACTTATCTATGCCAAAGCTACTATCATTTCTATAGTCATTTTGTAAAAACTTTAATATGTTATTTTCATCATTGGATAAATCTAATGATATCTTAATCTTAAAGTTATTTTCTAATTGGTTAATTATTTTTAATAAATCCATTTTCAGTACTTTGTAGTTTTCTTCTGAAGTTAAGTCTTTAGTAAACAGAATTTTATCTACATTTTCTGAAAATTTTGTTGTGATTTCATTATCTTTATCGTTAGATATAAATACAAAAAATTTATTATGGCATATAAAATTATCTATAGTATCTTCATCATTTAGAGCAGCTTCCACTAAAAATCTATTTTTAAGTACATATTCTTCTTTTAGAGGAATGCAAGTATTAGGATGTATACTATATAAAACTTCAAATATATCTTCAGTTGCTTTATCTAGGTTTCTAAACATTAAACATTCTGAAGGGTCATTTAGTTTTTCATACAAATCAGTTATAAAGGCATTGTAGCCTAAGTTAAAATCATATGAAGCTAAGTCTATTTCTTCTATAATCCCATTATTAATTAGGTTTTCCTCTTTTAAATATTCAAAGAGCAATCTAATGCTGGTTTTCTTTGCAGTGTTCTTTTCTCCAAGGATAAGTAAAGATCCCTTTTCATCTTCTTTTAGTTTTGCTAGAAAATAATTGCATAAACTATTTAGATAATTCTCTTGTCCAATTAGTGAGTTATTTAAGTTTTTTTCAATAGTTAATAATTTTTTTTGTATATTGTTTTCCATATAAAGCCCCCTTAACTACTAGTTATTATTTAGTAATAATATATATGCAGATTATACCACTAGTTTGAATATAATGTATATAATTTTAAATAGAGTTTGGTAGCTTCCTTTATTAATTAAGTTCTTACCTTTATCATTAAATATTCACCAATGTTATTTCTATATAAATTAGGTATTGTATCTACTTTAGTATATACAATTTCTCATAAAGTCTTTTGGTATCAATATTAAAATCTGTTGTAGCTATATTTATAACCAAATTAGTTACATCTTTATCTTACAATTTGTTAATTATAACATTCATTAAAATGAATATGAACTTACCAATTTTTTATTATATTAGGAGTTTCAAATGTTTTATCTAGTGTTTTTATAAATGGAATTATATCATTAAAATCAATTGCTCTATGATCAAAGGCCAAGCACATAGGAAGTATTTTCCGTATTCCTATTTCTTTTTGTCCATTTATATCTAGAAATACTCCAGGTTTTTCTTGTATTGCTCCAATACCTATAGCAAATACTTGAGGTGGTATGATTTCAAGTAAAGTAAAAAAGCCTTTTTGTTCTTTATATAAAGAACCTATATTGGAGATGGTAACAGTACCTTTCATAATATTATCTTCAGTTAGACGTTCATTTTCAGGAATACTATAATATTTTTGTTTTTCTTCATTTTTAAGGCCTGCAACTTTATTTTTACCAATCTTTGAAGCTAGGACACGTCTAAAGATACCCCAATTTAGTTTCTTTAGTTCATGGATTGTATCATTATATACAGCTTTATATAACATTTCATCCACATTAGTTTTTTCAATTCGATTAGAAAGGGTACTCATATAGATAGAAAGCTCTTTTAATGACATTTTCTCAGCATTAATCAAGCATGGTGTTATCATGGTACCATTAGATAAAAGCCAAGGAAGTGAAATGTTTATCTCATCTAAAATATGAATTGTACCTGCAGTTTTTTTAGGATTATATTCAACATGAGAGTTTAGTTTAGGAGATTTTAATAAACCTTCAACAATAACTTTAATCATGATAGTGTTAAAAGAAACTTTTAAATTCTTTTTGCTGAAATATACAAACTCTTTGTAAAAGTCAGTTATATCAGCTTCATACACATAGGAAACGTGAGGGATTGTTTGCCAAGATAATAGAGTCATGTGGGAGATTACTCGTCTTTGTAATGTGAAATTATTAGACATTCTTATTTTAATCTCTTTATTTTTCATAAACACATTCCTTATAATTTAAATTGATAATTAAGATTAAAAGAATTATTTTTAGTAATTATAATATTTATTCATTAATGGCTATTTTTAGAACATAGGTAAAAAATAAAACTTCTTCAACCTTTAGTGGGTAAGGAGTGTCTAATAGGTATAGAAGATAAGGGGGAATCTAATGAATAAGTTAATAGAAAAGGCTAAAAGAGGTGATAGTGAATCTTTCATTGAAGCTATTACTTTATGTACTTCTGAGCTATACAAAATAGGTAAGGCTATGTCTTTAAATGATGAAGATATAGGAGATTTAATACAAGAAACAATACTTGTAGCATATAAGAAGATTAATACACTAATGGAGCAATTAAATATAGATGAGGATTTAAATTGGGAAACTAATATTATTTTAGATGAAAAGTTTTCTAATTCAACAAAGATTAATTATAAGTGGAAAGATAGTGAGAAAATAAAAGTGAATAATGAAGAAACATTACCAACAGGAACAATAGTAGAATTTTTTTACTATATAAAAGATAAAGAATTATTGAGTGGTGGTTACAAAATAAAATTAAAGACGGAAGAGGGAAAAGAATATTATATGTCTGGAGCGAATCTAGAAACTAATAATGATGGATATAATTATCATATTTTATTTGATGGATTAACAACTTTTGAAAATGTAAATAAATTCACATTAGAATTTGAAAATAATAATTCAGGAGCTATAGATAGTGTTGAATTTTCCAAATAAGTAATTAAAATCAAATTTTATGGTATAATTAGATTATGATATAAATAGTTGAGAGTGTGGAGGTTATTAATATGGATCATTTAGTATATTGTGATGGAAAAGCAAAAGTTCTAGAAAAGATTTTAAATGGAACCAAAACAATGATTATTAGAGGAAATGTTAGTAGAAAATTACCCTATGGTAGAGTGTTTAAAGGAGAAACGCTCTACTTGATAGAAAATAGAGGTGATGGTCTTATTAAAGGGAGAGCTATAGTGAAAAGTGTATTTAATTCTGAGAGATTAGAAGATGCTGAATTAAAAGAGGTAGTTAATAAAAATATGGAGAAATTAAATTTAACAGAAGATCAAGTAACACGTATTTTAGGGAAACGTTTTCTTTGTCTTGTTGAAATAGAAAATGCAGAAGAAATTGAAGTTTCTTTAAAACATAATCATCAGAGGAATATGGATGACTGGATTATAGTTGAAAATATATCATCATTAATTGAAGAAACAAGTAATATATAGTAATAATAAAACTTAATAAGATTGGAATTTATAGAGCTAGTCTACAAAAAGGCTAGCTCATTATTTTTGTAATTAAGAAAAAAATTATTCATTATTCTTAGGAGTATGCTGTCAAAATAATAAAAATAAAAGTAGAAAAAGTTTAGAATCAACTGTTTTGTAAGATTTTATTAAGATTTCAAATATTTTTTCTTAATATTTCAAGGATAGTATATAAGTAAGATATTCAAAGAAAGGATGTGAAATTATGTGGATTAAAAAAATTAAGAAGAAGAAATTGCAGTGTTTATTAATAGCATCATTAATATTTCTATCTGCTTTGATATTTACAAGTAGTTTATGTATGATAACATCTATTAAAAGTTTTACGAGTAAGTATTATTCTGATGACAAGATTTATGATTTATTTCTATATAATACAGGTAAAGAGAAGAAGGATGATGTTATTGAATGGTGCAAAAAAAACTCTAAAGTTAAAGATGTTCAGGATATAGAATCTGTATGCTCTGGTAATGATATTTATAAAAAGGAAGAGAATTTGAAGATATCTATGTATGATATTGTTCCTATAGAGGATACAGAAAATCTTCCATTTAGATTAGATGAAATCAAATCATTAGATTACAAAAATTCCCTCAAAGAAGGTGAAATTTGGATCACACAACTTATAGCTGATAATTTCAATATAAAACTTGGAGAGAAATTAACAATTAAAACGAAATCTAAAGATGTAACATTAAAAGTAACTTCATTAATAAATGATTCAAATCAACCAGCTAGTACATCAAATCAAGTTATTTTTTATGTAAATAAAAATACCTTTAAGGAATTTTCTTCATTTACAAAATCACCATTAATATATATTAATGTAAAAGAAAGCAAGGATGTATCTCAAGTAGAAAAAGATTTAAATTCAGATATAAGTCCAAAAGGAATAAGTTTTAATAAAGATTTATTAGCTATGACAGCAACCATGGCTTCTTCTATAGTAGGAGAAATTTGTACATTAGCTTCAGTACTTGTTTTTATTGTGTCTATAATGCTTATACGATTTATTCTTTGGAATAACATATTAAAAGAGTATAAATCTATAGGGATTTATAAAGCGTTAGGTTTTTCAAAAAAAGAAATTCTTAAATTTTATATTATAGGGTATTCATTAACTGTTTTAATAGGAAGTACTTTAGGGTCAGTATGTAGCATTCCTATCTTAAATTATACTGCATCTAAAACTTTAAAATATATAGGAAAATTTAATGGGGTAAATATTGATTTTGGAGTTATTATGGCAATTATTCTATTATTTTCTTTAATTGTTATTTCAAATTTATATTTAGTAGTTAGAAAAACTAATAGAATTTCGCCTGTAGAAGCTCTTAGAGTAGGTATTACTTCTTCTAAGAAAAAACTTACTAAATCTTTAATAGAGAATAGTACTTCATCTTTAGCGTTAGGTATAAATGATATATTTAAATATAAAAAGATATCAATACTAATTACAATAACATTGACATCATCTATATTTTTAGTTGTACTATTTGGTAATTGTAATTTTATGATATCAAGGATGATGGAAAATACAAATACATGGTTTGGCTCACCTAAAAATGATGTAACTATAAGCTCTCCAATAAATTTAGATTCATCTTTAAATGATTCAAGTAACAGATTTAATGATATGTTAAATGAGATTAAAAATGATGATAGAGTAGAGAATTATGTTTATGGAGCTATTGCTTACATGGGTGTAGGAATTAATAGAGAAAAATATAATATAAAAACTACTGTATATAATACTATGGTGATGAATTCTTTTGATAAAAAAATGGGGTTTACTATAAGTGATGGACGAAATCCAGAAAAAGATAATGAGGTATCCTTGTCATTAAATATATTAAAGGAATCAGGATTATCTATAGGGGATTATATAGAATTGTCTATAAATAATAAAAAAAAATCTTATTTAATTACAGGTTATTATAATTCTTTAATGTCTGCTGGATATAGTTTTAGAATTTTAAATTCAGCAATACAAAAGGAATTACCTGAATTTAAAGGAAGTGAAGTGTTTCTGAAGCTTAAAGATAAGAATGATATAGATAATTTCAAAGCAGATATTAATAGTAGATTTCCAAAATTAAATGCTAGTGATATTCATCCTATATTTAAGTATAGTATGCAATCTATTCCAGAAATTATGTTGCCTATAACTACCTTATTAATGATTGTGTTTATTATTTTTAGCTTAATAACAGTATTAAATATTATTATTATGAATGTAAGAGATAATAGGAGGAATTTTGGAATTATGAAAGCTCTAGGATTTACATCTAGGGAAATTAGAAATAGATATTTATATAGAATGTTAATATTAACATTAATTAGTGTAATAATAGCTATCACTTTAAATTTAACTGTTTCAAAACCCATTATCAGAGCTTCACTAGCAAGCTTGGATGTATTAATAGTTTCACCAGGAACAATGGCAGCTCTAGTATTTTTAATGATATGTTTAGTATTAATAATCATAATGATAAGTTGTTGTAGCATAAAAAGTGTTAAACCTACAGAATTAATGGAGGAATAAATATATATGGAGAATTTAGTTTTAAAAGTAAATAATTTATGTAAATCTTTTATTACAGGAAAGGCCTCACATAATATAATAAGAAATTTGAATTTAGAAGTATATGAAGGTGAATTTATAGTAATAATGGGAAGTTCAGGTTCAGGAAAAACAACATTATTGTATAACATAAGTGGAATGGATTCAGTTACAAGTGGTAATGTAAATCTACTCGGTATAGATATTACTAAAATGAAGGAAGATGAGCTTTCGAAATTAAGAAAAAAAGATATTTCATTTGTGTTTCAAAGTATTAATTTATTATCAGATATAACTGTATTTGAAAATATAGCTTACTGTGGATATGGTGTAAATAAAAATAAGAAAGAAGTTAATGAAAAAGTAATTAAACTCCTTAAAAAATTAGGATTAGAAGAATTTAAGGAGAAATATCCATCAGAAATTTCAGGAGGAATGCAGCAAAGAGTAGCTATAGCAAGATCTATAATCACATTACCTAAGATATTGTTTTGTGATGAACCAACAGGAGCTTTAAATTCTACTACTGGTGGAGAAGTTTTGGATATATTAACTGATTTAAATAGTAAAGGACAAACAGTTGTAATGGTTACCCATGATTTAAAAGCAGCAGCTCGTGCTTCAAGATTAGTATATTTAAAGGATGGAAGAATAGATGGAGAGTTAATATTAGAAAGATTTTCGGAAGCTCACCCTAAAAATAGAGAAGTTGCAATATTTGAATTTTTAAAGGGAAAAGGCTGGTAGAATTATACTTAATAGTTTTTTTATGATAAAATATTTCTTGAGAAAATAAAAAAATTTGGAGTGATAACATGGCAAATGAGAATATATTTATTGTGGAAGATGATAGAGATATAAGCAATATACTAAAAGATTATTTAGAGAATGAAGAATTTGTTGTAAATTGCTGTAATAATGGAAGTGATGCATTAAGTATATTTAATTCTATTAAACCAGATATAGTGATTTTAGATATAATGCTTCCAGAAGTTGATGGAATTGAAATATGTAGAACTATAAGGACATATTCTCTAGTACCTATAATAATGTTATCAGCCAAAAGTGGAGATATAGATAAAATATTATCTTTAGGTGTAGGGGCAGATGATTATATAACTAAGCCTTTTTCTCCTATGGAAATAATAGCTAGAATTAAAGCTCATATTAGAAGATATAAGACCTTCTCTAATCCAATTATTAATATTCAAGAGAAAAAGAAATTTGGGAAATTAATTATAGATAGTAAAAGCTATAGAATTACTTTTGGAGATAAAGAAATTCATTTAACTTCAAGGGAATTTGAAATTATAGATTTTCTATCAGAATATCCAAGTCAGGTTTTTTCAAAAGAGCAGTTATATGATAATGTTTGGGGAATAAATGATTTTAGTGATTTAAATACAATAGCAGTATATATTAAAAGGATTCGTGAAAAATTAATTGAATATAATGCAAATTATATAAAAACAGTTTGGGGAGTAGGATATAAGTGGGAAGAGGATTTGGATGAATAAGAAAAGTATAGAATTTAAATTAAAGATGATTACATTATTAATAGTTAGCATAACTACTTCTATAATCATTTATTCAGCTTTTTTAATTTATCATAAGAATATAAATTATCCTACTGTTAATAAAGGACGAGTCTTAACGAATTCTGTAAAAACAGATATAGAAGAAGTTTTAGAAAAAGATGATTTTAGCAATGAAGTAGAGTCATCTTATAAATATGCTGTTATAGATTTAGAAGGCAAAGTATTAAAATCTTCTATCAATAAATATGCTAAAGGGGATTCTATTGATTTAAAAGAATCTTTAGAATATGATACTCATGCCTCTATGCAGGAAACTGAAGTTGTTAAATATTCAGCACCATTAATTGTGAAAGGTAAGCAAACTGGAACTATAATTTTCTTAATTCCAATGGAAAAATTCTTAGAAAATATACCAGAAATGCAGAGCTTTATTAATTTAATTCCAATAATTATAGGAGGATTATTAGTAATTATATTGTCAATATACTTATTTTTATACCTAAAAAAGGATATTTTAATACCAATAAACAGCCTTCATGAAAGTGCATGCAGAATTCTAAATGGAGATTTCTCTTATGTAATTAAATATGATTATTATGGTGAAATAGGTGGATTTTGCCATGATTTTGAAGCTATGAGGGATGAACTTAAATTTACAAAAGAAAAAGAAGTAGAGATTAAGAATAATGAAAAAGAACTTTTAGCATATTTATCACATGATATTAAAACACCACTAACAGCTATTTCAGGATATGTTTCTGGAATAAAAGATGGAATAGTTAAAGATAGAGATGGAATAAATAATTATTGTAATATTACGTTAAATAGGGTAAGGATGTTAACTAAACTTTTAGATGACATATTAGAACACTCAAAGGCTGAATTAAATAAGATGAATATACAATTAGAAGAGTTTTATAGTGGAGATTTTTTTTATAACATCATTGAAGATCTATCCATAGAAATAAAAAGTAAAGATATAGAATTTATATACCCTAACAATATACCTAATGTAATTATAAATGGTGATAGAAAAAGGCTATCACAAGTAATGTACAATTTAGTATCTAATGGTATAAAGTATTCAAAAGAAAAGGGGACAATTGCTATTTACTTTCATATTTTGGAAAACTATTTGTATGTTTATGTAAAAGATAATGGTATGGGAATTTCTTTAAAGGATGTAGAATATATATTTGATAAATTTTATAGAGGAGAAAAGAGCAGAAATCAAAATATTCCTGGATCTGGACTCGGTCTTTCTATTTCAAAATATATAGTTGAGGCACATGGAGGGGCTATAAATTGTCAAGAATCCTCAGCAAAAGGAACTACTATGTTTTTTACAATTCCAATTTAGAAAGGTAAAAAATAGGAGTATAGAAACTTCATTCTATACTCCAATAAAATATTATTCAGTTTTAAATTTATTAATCAAATCTTTAAGGTTTATAGCCATTTCGCCAAGTCCTTGAGCTGATGCTGTCATTTCTTCAATTGAAGCTACTTGTTCTTCTGTAGCTGCTGATATTCCTTGGATTTCTCCATTTACCTTTCCAGAAAGTTCAATTATATTCTCAAGGTTGTTAGATATTTCCTCTTCTTCTTTAGCAACAGAACGAATTGCGATTGTTACATCTTCCATGCTAGCTGAAATATCTTTTATAGCTTTAAAAATTTGATCAAAATATTCATTAGTCTCTTTTATAACTTCTGATCCTCCAGCAACATCTTCAATCCCTTTATTCATAAGAATTGTTACATTTTCAGTTTCTTTTTGGATTCCATCGATTAAGCTAGCTACTTGTCCAGCTGCTTCACCAGATTGTTCTGCTAGTTTACGTACTTCTTCAGCAACGACAGCAAATCCTTTACCTTGTTCCCCTGCACGAGCTGCTTCAATAGCTGCATTTAATGCTAGTAAATTTGTCTGTTCTGATATTCCTTTAATCACTTCAGTAATTTGACCTATTGATTTTGAGTGAACATTTAACTTATTTATAACAGAAGCAGTTTCGTTAACTGATTCTTGAATACCATTAATACTAGAATTAACTTTAACTAATGCTTTACTACCCATTTCAGAATAATTTGAAGCGTCATTTACAGCATTTGAAACAATGGTAGACTTTTGGTTTATATTAGCCATAGCGTTGTCTAAGTTTATAACATTAGAAGAAATATTGTGTATACTAGCATTAACTTCCTCAGTTCTTAATGCAATCTCATTAGAATTTTCAGCTGTGCTAGTAGAGGTCATGGCTTGTTGCTCACAAACTTCTATCATCTCTGCAGATGAATCAGCAACGTTTAATGAGTATTGTTTTATATTGTTTACTGTATCTTTTAAGTTATGCACCATTTTTTCAAAAGCTGCACCTAATTGGCTAAATTCATCTTTTGAATAAGTATCTAATTTATTGATATTTAAATTACCATCAGCAATAGTATTAGCAGCTGATAAAAGTAAATGGATTGGTTTTATTGAGCGTCCTGCTAAAATAAATAGAATTATAGAAACTATAACCAATATAATTAAACCAATTAGTGATGTAAAAATAGATGACTGTATACTTTTTTCAAGGGCAACTTTTTTTGAGATTTCTGCACAAATTACCCAGCCTGTTTTTTCATCTTGAATATAACTAATTAATTTAGTATTGCCATCTATAGATATTTCTTCAGAGCCACTTTCTCCAGATAGCCCCTTTTTTACGAATTCATAGCTGCTTAAATCTTTTCGTTCTTCAAGAGTTTGAAAGGTTTCTGTTGGATGGGCTAACAATTTACCTTCATTATCTAATATAGAAACAGTAACAGTATCAGATGAAAGATCTTTTACAAAATCATTTAAATTTGAAAGATCAATAGTCCCTTGAACAACACCTACTATTTTCCCATCTGCTACATCTTTTAATGGGGTTGCAAGAACTGTTATAGGATGATTATTTGCTTTTGATATAAGAATCTCTGATACAACTTCATCTTGGCCACCACTTGCAAGTTTGAAAAAGTTACGATCTGAAATATTAGATAAAGAACCTGCGTCTGATCTTACAAATTGATTACCATCTATTTTTGAAGCAACAAAACTTGTTATGTTTGGATATAGCTTTGATGCTTCAACGAAAACAGGTTTGATTTTTTCACTATCCATAGATCTTGTTATTGGATTTTGGGCCAGTGTCTTAATTCCAGTCATATTTTCACTAATTAAACTATTAATCTTAGATTGAACAAATTCAACTTGTTTCAAATTACTATTCATAGCATTTTTAGTAGCAGTATTTTGAGAAAAATAATAGCTTATAGCTATAAAAATTATTAAAGGTAGAGAACTTGCTAATAAAAGTGATAATGTTAGTTTTTTTCTAATGCTCATTTATATACTCCTTTCAGTTTTGTTAAAAATTTCGTATATTTTTATAATCGATATATTTCGACTAAAATTAATAGATAAAATATAATTTGTGGGACAAAACTATAAAAATGCTAGAAAAAGACTTGAAACCACGAATTATATAAAACGTTTAACTATAAATGATAGAATACAATATATATATTTATACGAAATTATATATTAGACACTATTAAAAATGTAGAATAAAATATATTTTATGAAGTTTATGTAGCAAAATTAAATTTCATAGGGAAATAGGAGGTATTAGAATGGTGAAAAACACAAAAAACAAAAAGAAGTCTATATTAATTATCTTATGTATCAGTATAATAGCAGTAATATTAATACCAATGTTATATTCATCTATATACTTAAGTGCATTTTGGGATACTTATGGAAATGTGAATAATGTTCCAGTTGCTTTTGTAAATCTGGACAAGCCAGTAACAAAAGGTGATAAAACTTATAATATAGGTAAAGATGTAGAGGATAAGCTTAAAGATAACGATAAGGTAAAATGGAATTTTGTAAACTTAGATGAAGCTAAGAAAGGTGTTGAGGGGAAAGACTATTATGCTATGATAGTAATTCCAGAAGATTTTTCAAAAA
This sequence comes from Clostridium sp. SHJSY1, assembly GCF_031626875.1. Classification (NCBI taxonomy): domain Bacteria; kingdom Bacillati; phylum Bacillota; class Clostridia; order Eubacteriales; family Clostridiaceae; genus Clostridium; species Clostridium sp. SHJSY1. Next base: position 158,729 of record NZ_JANDMF010000004.1, on the reverse strand, counting down.
AGCTTTCAGAATCAAGTGATGGAAAATTTGATAAGCCTGAAGTTATCTATGAAGGAAATAAAGGAAGAAATTATGTGTTTTATCAAATATCTGAAAAAGTTGCACAAACAGTGAAATCAGATATAGCTTCTAGTATTCAAGAAGAAACTTCAAAATCCTTGGTTGATAATTTATATGAGATTAAATCTTCATTAAATGAAGCAAGTGATGGTGCTAATAAACTTCAAGATGGAACAAAACAACTAGTAGATGGTAGTGCTACTTTAAAAGATGGAATGTTAACTGCTTTTGATGGTACTAAATTGCTTGAAGCTGGATTAAAGCAAGCAACAACAGGGCAGAAGGATCTTTCAAATGGTACAGATTCCTTAATAGCTGGATTGAATCAGTTAAAGAGTGGACTTTCTCAAAAGAATGATAAAATAGGAGAACTTATAAGTGGTGCAGGGGAAACTGCTAAAGGAGCAAATGATGTAGCTAATGGAGCATCTTTAGCTTATGAAAAAACTACAGAATCAAAAAAAGAGCTTGCAAATAAATCAAAAGCTGCAGCAGAAAAAATTTCAGCAGCTTCAAAAGGGATTGATAATGTAGATGATTTACTAGCCAAAGTAATAGAGGATTATAATAATAATGGAAAGCTAAGTAATGAGTCTTTGGATAAATTAAATAGAGCAAAGAAGATTACTGCAGATATTAAAAAGGGTGATATAAATAATAATATTGTTGAACCTCTTAAAAAATCTGCTGATGAGTTAAATCCATTAATTGAGAAGCTTAATCTTTTAAAAGCTGGAGCAGAAAAAGTAAAAGGTGGGACATCAAAAGTAGCTGAAGGAACAAACCAACTTGCAACAGGCATAAATGAAAGTTTAAATAATGCAGCAGCAGGAACAGATAAACTCATAGCAGGAGCTAAAGCTCTTAAAAATGGAAGCCAAAAGTTATACACAGGATTAGATAATGCTACTAATAAAACAGGCGATTTATCAAGTGGTTTATCAAAACTTAATGATGGGTCTATAGCATTAAATGATGGACTAATAACAGCTAATGATGGAACTACAAAATTAAAAGATGGTCTAAATACTGGTTATAGCAAAATGAATGATAAATTAAAATTTACATCAAACGATATGTCAAACTTTGTTTCAGAACCAGTAACGTTAAAAGAAGAAACTTTAAATGATGTGGCATATTATGGTGAAGGATTAGCTCCATATTTTGTATCATTATCTCTATGGCTTGGAGGAATGTTTATAAACCTTGTGTTATCAATTGCTAAAGGAGTGAAAGTAACTGATAACAAATTTGCTAAGAGTTTTACAGGTAAATTCTTAATAGGTGCAGCAATAGCTATTATACAAGCTTTACTAGTTAGTTTTGTTTTGGTAAATGGATTGAAAATTGATACTGTTGGAACAGGATACTTCTATCTAAATAATATCTTTATATCACTGGTATTCTTTAGCATAATGTATGGTGTATCATATGCTATAGGAATTATAGGAACACCTATAATGTTTATAGTATTCTTATTACAACTTGCTTCTTCAGGGGGAACATTCCCAATAGAAACTGCTCCAGCCTTCTTTAGAATTATTGGAGAGTATCTTCCATTTACATATTCAGTTGGAATGTTAAGAATGATAATTGGTGGAGTTAATTCATCATTATATCAAAGTGATGTTACAATATTATTAACATTCATGGGAATATTCTTAATTGGAGGATATATAATAAGAGGCTTAATAAACTCATTAAAGAAAACCAAGGTAAAAGATGCAAAGACTGTATTAGAAACTGCATAATAGAAAAAGCTTTAGTAGTGAAATTTATTATTTCATAGCTAAAGCTTTTTTAGTTATAGAGAAAAGTTAATAAGAAAATGTAAGTGAACTTGCATTTTAATTGAAATGTAGTTAATATATTAATTTGTAATATGCTAACTACTTTTTATATAAAAAGTATAAAATATAAAACAATTTAGGAGCTTAAGTTATGGAATTACTTCAATTAAAATATTTTCAGGTCGTAGCAAAAATGCAACATATGACAAAGGCAGCTAAGGAACTAAATATTTCTCAACCATCCCTTAGCATTATGATCTCAAGATTAGAAACAGAACTAGGGACTCTTTTATTTAATAGAAAAGCAAGAAGTATTGAACTTAATGAATCAGGCAAGATGTTTTTAAAAAGGGTTAATTCAATATTTAGTGAAATTGAAAGTGCAAAATTAGAAATAAAAGAAAAAATAGAAATAAATAATAATAACATTTCATTAGCAATTGGTAATACAAGGTTTCTATTTGGAATATTAACTGAATTTCTGACAAAATATCCTGAGGTGAAGCTTCATCAATTTTTAGGAAATAAAGATGGGATGGAAGAAAGTTTAATGTCTGGAGAAATAGATTTTGCTATGACATCACCACCAATTGAGAGAGAAGAAATTCAAACTATTATATTAAGAGAAGATGAAATAGTCTTAGTTGTTCCACCAAATCATAGATTTGCAACAAGAGAAAAAATCTCGCTCTCAGAAGCAAAGAATGAGAATTTTATATCTGTAGTAGGAACTTATACATATAGAAGTTTTACAGATAATTTATGTAATGCAGCTGGATTTATTCCAAATATAATATTTGAAGTTGATGATGTATTGATTTATGATATGCTTCATTTAGGTAGAGGCGTTGCATTAATTCCAAAGTCAATTTGTGAAATATATTCTAATAGTCCATTGAAACTTATTCCAATAGATGAACCTGTATGTAATTTTACAATTGGTTTATCTTGGTCTAAAAATAGATATTTAACAAAGACTGCTGAAAGTTTTAAAGATTTTGTTATAGAATATTATAAAAATAGATAGAACTATTAAATTGATAAAAATATCATTATTTTTAATTGGAATATATTTTTATTAAAAATATGTTCTTATAGTGTTGACTGATATGATAATTTAACATATTATATAATAAAATTATATTTTTTTATTATTTAAATATAAGAGAGGTGCATTTAATGAGTTTTTTCTCAAGTTCATCAAGTTCATCAGGTAGGCACTATGGACACAAACATAGAGGCAGCAGTTATTATAAGAGAGAGGGAATTTTAAGTGGTATAAAAAGAATTTTCACTTCACATTCTCACTCAGGAAGAAGACGTAGATATTATTCTTCATCTTCAATAAGAGGACACCATAGAAGAAGACATCATAGTATTAGCATTTTTAGTAGTTCATGGTCATGATATCTTTTTTTAAAAAGAAAACATATAAACCAGGAGCATTAATTAGAAACTATAAGATTTTAGAAAAGGTAGGAGAAGGTAGATATGGGGTATCTTACCTTGTTGCTTTAGATGATGATGAGTTTATTTTAAAAACTTTAAAACCTAAATCTATGAAGAAAAGTGGGCATAAAATTATTTTTGAAGAAGAAATACTTTCTTCACTTGATCATTTATCTATTCCTAGAATAATTGATACAATAAAAGAAGATGATATTTATGCATATGTTTTGGAATACAAAAGTGGGAAAACCATTGAAGAAATGATTTTTGGAGATGGTTATAGATTTACTCCATGTGAAATACATAAAATAGGGTTGAAGATGATTAGTATAGTTAAGTATCTTCATGAAAAAAATATAGTTCATAGAGATATAAGAATACCAAATGTAATTATGGATAATGAAGAAGTATATCTTATAGATTTTGGACTAGCTAGATTTGTAAACAATAAAAGATATATACCATCAGTAGATTTTTCTTATTTGGGACAATTTTTTCTTCATCTATATTACTCTTCTTTTGAAAAGACAAGTATAAAATCAAAACCTTGGCATGAAGAACTTGTTTTATCTGAGGAAGAAATGATTTTTTTGAAGAAATTATTAGGAATTGAGAAGAGATATGAAAATATCTATGATGTTGAAAGAGATTTTTTAAAATTGAATTTATCAAAAGAAGATGCAGTTATTGCCTAAAAAGCAAAACTGTATCTTCTTTTTTAAATATTAATATATATTTTGCAAAATGAACTTGACACTTTATGCAAAGTTAACTATACTAAAAATGCAAAGTAAACATTGCAAGGAGTGATATGATTGAAAACAAAAATTCAAGAATTACGAAAGAAAAATAAATTATCACAAGAAGAGTTAGCATTAGCAGTTGGAGTTACAAGACAAACAATTACATCATTAGAATGTGAAAAGTACACAGCATCTTTAATTTTAGCTTATAAAATAGCAAAGTATTTCAATTTATCAATTGAAGAAGTATTTGATTTTTCAGAAGTGGAGGAGATATAAAATGAGTGAGTTTAAAAATATTTTAAGGAGAAGAGTATCGAGAGGAGTAGCTTTTAATGTAATAGTAATAGTACTTATTTGTATAACAGGATATTACTCTGCTATACAAATGAATATTAATGATATTGATGATGGTATTCATGGCTTTCAAGTGGGCCTATTTGTTGGTATTGAACTTGTAGCTATTTTTCATATAGTTAAATTTATTAGAGCATTAAAAAACGAAGAAGAATTAAAAAAATTATATATTAAAGAAAATGATGAGAGAGATAAATTTATTAATGATAAAATATGTAATAAAGGTTATAATTTTTTATTGATATTATTGGGGATTGCAGCAATTATTTCAGGATTTTTTAATCCCACTGTATTTTTTACTTTGGTTTTAGTTTTAGTTTTCTCAGCTATAATTTTGATATCTTTAAAATTATATTACAATAAAAAAATATAAAGAAACTTTAAATAGAATATATTTAATTTAATTAGATATGTTAAAGTGCTAGAAATAAAAAATCAGCTATAGATAAGCTTTTAAACTTATCTATAGCCTTCAATAAAGAAGATAACAGTATAACTAACACCCATATAAATAATTTAATATCAAATTATAATCTTTCGACTATAATTAAACAGTTCATTACATATAAAGATACTTCGTTCAACTAAAGTAGATAATTACACAACTATAAATAACCTTTCGGCTATATATAATCATTACATCACCTAAATTAATCTTAGCTAAACCCTATAAAATAAGTTGGAATCTAATTATAATAAATTAAATAAATTAATCGACTATAAAAAAACTTTTCCTAACTTTATAGAATCGTATCTCCACTAATATAAATTAGTCTTGAATGATATATTTTGGAGAAATATATCGTGCTTTAACTGTTAAGTTCTTTATGATAATAGTTTATCCTAATATATCAACTTAATACTGTGAAACTTAAGGATAAATTTGATTATATTACCTTCTAAGATAAGAAAAAAACAGACTATAGATAGGTTTAAACAACTTATCTATAGTCTTAAATAAAGAAAATAACAGTGCAACTAACACCCATATAAATAATTTAATATCTAATTATAATCTTTCGACTATAATTAAACAGTTCATTACCTATAAAGATACTTCGTTCAACTAAAGTAGATAATTACACAACTATAAATAACCTTTCAGCTATATATAATCATTATATCACCTAAATTAATCTTAGCTAAACCCTATAAAATAAGTTGGAATCTAATTATAATAAATTAAATAAATTAATCGACTATAAAAAAACTTTTTCTAACTTTATAGAATCGTATCTCCACTAATATAAATTAGTTTTGAATGATATATTTTGGAGAAATATATCTTGCTTTAACTGTTAAGTTCTTTATGATAATAGCTTATCCTAAATATATCAACTTAATACTGTGAAATTTAAGGACAAATTTGATTATATTGCCTTTTAGAATAAGATAAAAAAACAGACTATAGATAAAATTTAAAATAAACTTATCTATAGCCATTAATAAAGAAAATAATAGCGCAACTCACACCAATATAGATACCTTAGTATCTAATTATAATCTTTCGACTATAATTAAACAGTTCACTACCTATAAAGATACTTTGTTCAACCAAAATAGATACTTACACAACCATATATAACCTCACGGCTATATATGATCATTACATCACCTAAATTAATCTTAGCTAAACCCTACAAGATAAGTTGGAATCTAATTATGATAAATTATAAAATCGACCATAAGAAGACTTTTCCTAACCTTATAGAATTGTGCATTGACTAAAAAGCAAGTATTTCACTTACAATTTAGCTTTGGAAAGTATATTTTTTTACAAATATACTTCTGCTCTAGCTATTAAGTTCTTTATGATATTATTTTGTCCATATGTAAAGGATAAATGCAATTATTCTACTGGAATTTTAGGCGAGATTTGTAAAAAAAATTTATAATAATATATAATTAAAAAAAGTTACAATAAAAAACCAGTTTTTTACATAAATGTTACAAAGGACTTAAGTTTGTTTACAAGAATAATATGGTAAAGTATAATGAAAAACATCTAATATTTGAAAAAATTACATATTATTTATAAGAAATATTGGATAGTAGTTAGAGATGGGGGATTTTATAATGAATACAAAAAGAATCAAATTGATTGTTTCAGCAGCTTTAATAACAAGTATTGTTGTGATGCCAAATTTCTTTGGAGGAACTATAATAAAGGCGGATGCAGCGGTTGTAGGAGGATATTCTTATGCAAAAGTTTCTAATGAAAGTAAAACTGTAGTTAGATCTTTAGCTGAATTAGAAAAAGCATTTAAAGAACATAAACATCATATTGTTGTTTCAGGATACATAAGTGCAGGAAATACAATAAAAACATTTACTTTTGCAGATACAAGTTGGAATAACTTCACTATAGAAGGTGAAGCAGGTGGTAAAGCTGTTTTAGAAAATATACAATTAAAGTTTGATGGAGAAATGCTTTCAGGTGATACTAATATTAGTAATATAGTAGTAAAAAATATAACTTTTCGTGGAAATATTTCAACACTTCAAAAACTTAAGGGAGCAGACACTCAGCCAGGGGGAATAGGAACAAACTATATGGGTGTGTCTTTTAGACGTACAACAAACGCTTTAATTGATCATTGCACAATCTTTGATACAAGTGATGATTTAACATGTGTTACACTTGGGTCTGATAAAATAACATTTCAATATTGCCATTTCTATTTTTCAGATTCATGGGCAAAAATGAATCCTAATCCTATGTGGAATTGGGTTGGTAAAAATCAAGATTTAGCATCAGAACGTCTTGCTATGGTTATTGGCGCAAATAGAAATGATTCATATGAATATGGTGGAAAAAAACTTCATGTGACGCTCCATCACAATTGGTTTGGCCCAAATATGAAGGGACGTCCTTTAGTTCGTGGATTTGTACATGAATATAATAATTATTTTGATAATAGTACAGGAAAAACAGACCAATATAATGCAAATCAGATTGGTAGTGGTAGTGTTATTTATTCAGAAGCTAATTATTTCTATAAAACTAATCAAAGTAATCAAGTTGGACTTGATAAAACAAGTGATTCTCATAAATTTTATGAACGTAATAACATTTATAATGGAACAACTGGTAAATCTGAAAAAGGAGCATCTTTCCCAGGGAACACAAATTTTGGCTATTCATATTTAGCGGAGAATGCTTCATTGGTACCAAAGGATGTTCAAACAAACGCTGGTCCAAAATAAAAATAATGTATATTAGTATAAAAAGAATCTAAATAATTTTAGATTCTTTTTATACTTGCCTTTACAAGAGAATAAATAATGTTATATTATTCTATATAAATGAGAATTTAGTTTCACAAAGGAAGGAGAATTTTTATGAGAATTGGGATTATAGGAACAGGAAAAATTGTAGAAGAATTTTTAGATGCTTTAAACGAGGTGGATAATGTAGAATGTACTGCTATTTATTCTAGAAGAATGGAAACAGGTATGACTTTAGCAAAGAAATTTAGAGTAAAGCAGGTATATACAGATTATAATAAATTATTAAATGATGAAGAGGTTAATTTTGTTTATATAGCATCACCTAATAGTATGCATTATGAATATGCTCTTGAGGCTTTAAATAATGATAAAAATGTTATTTGTGAAAAGCCTTTTACATCAACTGCAAGAGAAGCAAAAAAATTAATTGATTTAGCAAAGGAAAAAAATTTGTTTATATTTGAAGCAATCACAACACTCCATTTACCAAATTATAAAAAACTGAAAGAAGTGGCTAAAACATTAAGAAATATAAAATTGGTACAGTGTAATTTTTCTCAGTATTCAAGTAGATATGACAAATTGTTAAAAGGAGAAATAACAAATGCATTTAATCCATTCTTTTCAGGTGGGGCTTTGCAAGATATAAATATATATAATTTACATTTTGTTATAGGTTTGTTTGGAAAGGCAAATAGGGTTAATTATTTAGCTAATAAAGGAGAAAATGGAATAGATACATCTGGCATAGCTACATTAGAATATGATGATTTTTTGTGCACATGTGTAGGGGCTAAAGATTCAAATAGTTCATGTTTTGCAATTATTCAAGGAGAAAATGGATATATTAAGTTAAATGGAGCAACTAATCAATGCCTTTCTTTTGAGATGGAAATAGATGGGAAACATGAAGAGTATAATGAACAAAAATTTTCAAATAGAATGATTTATGAAATCAAAGAATTTTTAGAACTCTATAATAATAAGGATTTTGAAAAAAGTTATAGGTTACTTGAGCATTCTCTAAAGGTAGTGGAGTCAGCAGTTGAGGCTAGAATGGATGCAGGAATTGTTTTTTCTGCTGATAGCAATATATAGAAAATATGAAGAAAAGAAGGATTAATTAACTAAATATCCTTTTTTTCTTTATGAGAAATATTATTGACAAGCATTAAAAGTAAGGGTAAACTCATAAAAGAGAACGGGGGTTTTCTAATGCAATATTTAAAAGATGAAGTAAGGGACAAAATAAAGGAAGAAGCTTTAAAAGAGTTTAAAAAGGTAGGCTACAAAGGTGCATCGATAAGGCGAATTGCTGCAAATTCCAATACTTCTGTAGGAAATCTTTATAAATATTTTGAGAGTAAAGAAGCATTATATGAAAATATTATTGGTTCTGTATATGACAAGCTTATGGGTTATTTAAATAAATTTGAGGAAGTTGAGTTAAATGAAAATGCTTGTGATATATTTTATGGGCTAGCAGAAAAGATAAAGGAAATATTTAAAGCTAGCAGTGTAGAGATTGCAGTGTTGTTTAACAAAAGTCAAGGGTCTAAGTATGAAAATTGCAAAAATTATTTTGTGGAATTTGTAACAAAAATAGTTACGGACATTAGTATATATGAATTATCTAAAAAAGGAAAAACTCTTAAAGATAATTTTATTATATATGTACTTGCTCACAGCCTTGTGGAGAGTATTTCTATTATAGTTAATGAAAAGGAAGATGGTGAAGAGGTAAGAAATTTAATTAATTCAATTATAGATATTTATTTTAAAGATTTAGAAAATAAGTTAGTAAATAATCCTGCTACTTTAGATTAGGTAGCAGTAATTTTAAAATACAAAAGAGAACCATGGTTCACAACAAAATTCACAGGAGGTTGTTTATGGGGAGTTTTATTGAATTAAAAAACGTAAAAAAAAGCTACACCATGGGAGAAGTAACTATCAATGCAGTTGATGATGTTTCTTTTTCCATAGATAAAGGAGAACTTGTTATAATTTTAGGTGCTAGTGGTGCAGGAAAGTCTACAATACTTAACCTTATAGGTGGGATGGATAATGTAACAGAAGGAAGTATTTTTGTAGATGGAAATGATATAAGTAAATATAATAAAAAAATGCTAACTAAATATAGAAGGGATGATATAGGTTTTGTATTTCAATTTTACAATTTAGTTCAAAATCTAAATGCAGTAGAAAATGTAGAACTTGCAGTAGAAATATGTAAAAATCCATTAGATCCAATTGAAGTATTAAAAAATGTTGGACTAGGGCATAGACTTTATAATTTTCCTTCTCAACTTTCAGGAGGAGAGCAACAAAGGGTTTCAATAGCTAGAGCTCTTGCAAAAAATCCTAAGTTACTTCTATGTGATGAACCAACTGGAGCATTAGATTATAATACTGGGAAGTCTATACTAAAACTCCTTTCAGATACAGTTAAAACTTATAATATGACTGTAGTAATAATAACCCATAACTCAGCCATAGCACCTATAGCAGATAAAGTAATAACAGTTAAAAGTGGAAATATTGAAAGAATTATATTAAATGAAGATCCAGTTCCTATAGAAAGTATAGAGTGGTAAGAAGATGAAAAAGACATTTTTTAAAAATTTATTTAGAGATATAAAAAAGACACTTTCAAGATTTCTATCAATAGTTATAATAATCGCAGTAGGGGTATCTTTCTATGCAGGAGTTAGAGCAACAAGTCCTGATATGAAAAAATCAGGAGATGTATATTTTAATGATTATAACCTTATGGAGTATAAATTAATTTCTACATTAGGCTTAACTGAAGAGGATGTAAAAGAAATAAGTAATTTAGATGGAGTAGAAGAAGCTAAAGGATCATATTCTCTAGATGCTGTAGTTCAAGAAAATGAAAAATCAGTAGTTTTAAATATTAACTCACTTCCTGATGAAGATGGAATAAATAAGTTAAGTTTAGTTGATGGTAGAATGCCTAAAAATTCTAATGAAGCAATAGTAGAAGCAAAATTTTTAAAAGAATATAAATTAAATATTGGGGATACTATAGAATTACAATCAGGTACAGATAAAAATATTGGAGATAACTTAAATAATAATAAATTCACTATAGTTGGGACAGCAAACTCTCCATTGTATATATCTGAGCAAAGACAACTTAGTGCTATTGGAAATGGAAATGTTAGAGGATTTGTGTACATACTTTCAGAGGTCTTTAAAAGTGAGGTATATACAGAAATATATTTAAAAACAAATAATGAATATTCAAAAGATAGTCTTTTGAATAATGATGAATATAAGAGTTCAATAAAAGAGCTTGAAGATAAAATCAAAGAGCTTGGACAAGAAAGAGGAATGGTTCGTCATGATGATATACTAAATACAGCTAATCAAAAGATAAAAGAAGCTGAAGATAAATTAAATTTAGGTAAAAAGGAAGCTCAAGATAAATTTGCTGAAGCACATAAAGCTTTAGATGAAGGAAGAGATAAGATAACTAAAGGTGAGGAAGAGCTTACAAAGAATGAAATCCTTTATAAAAATAAAATAGCTGATGGAAAAAAACAGCTTCAAGATGGGAAAAAACAATTACAATCTGGTGAAGCTCAACTAAATGAGCAAGCTAAAAAAATTCAAGATGGAAAAGTTCAATTGGCTCAAGGAAAAAAAGCACTTGTAGATAATGAAACTAAATTAAATGCTGGAAAACAATTAGCTGTAAGTGAAATTAATAAAGCTCTTTCTGAAAATGAACAATTAAAAGAGTTTTATGAAAATAAAATTAAAGGTAAAGATTTTGATAGCATATATGATGCTTTAAAGGAAAAAGGTTTACTAGCTGTATTTGATCCAGAAGAAAAAATGGTTAAAATGAAAGGATCAGAACAAGAATTAAATGCTGGAAAAATAAAGTTGGCAGCAACTGAAAAGACACTTAATAGTGGTGAATCTTCTATAAATGCAGGAAGAGAAGAAGTTGCAAAAAATAGAGCTAAGTTAGTTCAAGGAGAAATAAATTTTGAAAAAGGTAGAGTAGAAGGTGCCAATAAGTTAGCAGAAGGAAAAACTACCCTTGAAAATGGTAAAAAGGAACTTGAAGATAATACTAACAAGCTAAAGGAAGAAGAGGAAAAGGTCAATAAACAATTAGCTGATGGTGAAGCTGAGTTAAATAGCAATAAGGAAAAATTAAAGGATATTAAAAATGCAGAAATTTACTTGCTAGGGAGAAGTGCAAATGTTGGATATGAAACATATAGACAAGATAGTGATAGAATAGATAATATAGGTAAAGCATTTCCATTAGTATTCTTTTTAGTAGCAGCTTTAGTAAGCCTTACTACTATGACAAGAATGGTTCAAGAGAATAGAATAGAAATTGGTACATTTAAAGCTTTAGGATATTCAAGAGCTGCAATAGTATCACATTATTTAATATATTCCTTAACAGCTAGTTTAATTGGAAGTTTAATTGGAATATCATTTGGATTTAAATTGTTTCCTCCACTTATAATGAATGCATATAGCACACTATATACAATTCCAAATAAAATAGCTTTCTTCAATACAAGTATAGCATTACAAGCATCTTTGGTAGCTATATTCTTTACTACAATTGCAGCAGTAGGAGCTAGTTTTGGGGAGCTTAGAGAAGTACCAGCATCATTACTTAGACCAAAACCACCTAAAGCAGGAAAGAAGATATTCCTTGAATATATACCTTTCATCTGGAAAAACTTGAAATTTACAAGGAAGGTTACTGCTAGAAATATCTTTAGATATAAGCAAAGATTTTTCATGACTGTTATAGGTATAGGCGCTTGTACAGGATTAATGGTAACAGGATTTGGATTAAAGGATGGTATAACTGGAGCTACTGAAAAGCAATTTAATCAAATATACAAATATAATATGACAATATCACTTAAAGATTCAGTGTCATATGATGAGAAAGAAAGTATAAAAGAAAAAGTAATTAAGGATGTAAATATAAATTCTGTACTATTTTATTATTCAAAAAACAGTTCAGCAGAAAAGCCAAATTCCTCCAGTGAAGATGTATATCTTGTGGTGCCAGAAGATAAAAATAAGCTAAATGATTATATTGATTTAGCTTATAAGGATAAAACTTTAACATTAAGTGATGATGGAGTAATATTAACTCAAAAATTTGCAAAACTTATAGATAAAAAAGTTGGGGATACATTCAACTTAACTATAGATAATAAAATTTATGAAGTTAAAATTTCTGCAATTACAGAACATTATATTCAGCATTTTATTTATATGAGTCCAGCTTATTATAGAAATATAATAGGAGAAGAACCAGTGGTTAATAATTTTTATGGTGTTTTAAATGATACAGCTGAAGATAATGAAGAAGCTACATCAAAGACATTAAAAGAAGTAGACAAAGTAAATTCTATAAGTTTTAAAAGTTCAGTGCATGGAGATTTTGGGAAGACTATGGATAGTATTAATTCAGTAGTTTTAATACTAATCATATCAGCTGGAGTTTTAGCGTTTGTTGTAATATACAATCTTACCAATATTAATATTAATGAAAGAAGAAGAGAACTTGCTACAATAAAATTATTAGGATTTTACAATAAAGAACTAGCATCTTATATTTATAGAGAAAATATGATTCTTACAGTTATAGGAAGTATAGTAGGTATATTCATAGGTATTTTCATTGATAATTTTGTAGTGTCAACAGCAGAAACAAATATTATGATGTTTATGAGAAGTATTGGATATCAATATTTCATATTCTCAATAATTTTAACTATTGTTTTTTCTTTAATAGTTAATTTAGCTATGTATAATAGATTTGATAAGATAGATATGATAGAGTCACTTAAAAGTGCAGAATAGAAAAAACGTACCAAAAGGTGCGTTTTTTCTATTGTCATAAAAAGTGGAGTGAAAATAAATGAGGAAACATATTGTATTTTTTACTTTAATATTACAATTAAGTAGCTATATTATGTATCGAAAATATAAAAGAATATATTAAGAGGAGAGAGATGAGTATGGATGTTGCTAAAAAAATGAATATTAGAAGTATAAGAATGAAATTATTAATCTTATTAATTTTAATTTGTCAAATTCCTTTGATATCTTTTGGAATTATTGCTAACAATGTAACTGTAAACATACTACATGATAAACTAAAGTCTACAACAGGACAACAAGTTGATCTAGTAAGTTCTGCTATTGAAAACTATTTTAAAGGAATAGTTAAAATAACAAATATGTTATCTAGTGATAAAAACTTTACAGATATAAAGATAAATCCTCAAAATGAAGCAGATGCAATCTCATTATTAAAAGAAATGGTAGGAAATAATAGTGATATTGATAACATAGTATTTTCTACTACAGATAAAAAGATTATAAGATATCCTCAAGTTGTTACAGATGCAACTTATGACCCTACAACAAGACCTTGGTTTATAGATGCTATGACTAACAAAGAAAATGTAATCGTTACAGAACCTTATAAATCAGCAAAAGGAACATTAGTTGTTGGAGTTGCTAAAACAGTAAGTTATAAAGATAAGGTAATAGGAGTTATTTCAATAAGTGTTAGTTTAAGTGAACTATCAAAAACTATTTCAGCTTATAAGGTTGGCGATAGAGGATATATAATAGTTACAGATAAGAATGGATTAGGGGTTGCTCATCCAGATAGTACATTTATAGCTACGGACATGGCTTCAAAGCAAACCTATTGGGAAGCTTTAAAGGGAGCTGATAGTGGATTTACAGAATATATCTATCAAGAAAAAAATAAATTTGCAAGTTTCACTACAGAAAAATTCACTAGATGGAAAATAATGGCTGCCATGGAGGAGGATGAACTAACAGAAGATACTAATAAAATAAGAAATATATTAATAATTTTCTTTATTGTAGTTTTACCTATAAATGTACTTGTTGCATCACTATTTAGCAGAGGTTTAAATAGAAACTTATTAAAATTAAGGGAAGTATTTGGTAATGCAGCTAAAGGAGACCTTACAAAGGAAGTCAATATCAAATCAAAAGATGAATTTGAAGAACTTTCATACAGCTATAATAGTATGAGTAATGGAATACGTGATTTAATAGGGAGTGTAAAGAATTCTTCAGATACAATAAATGATACAGCTTTATCTATTAGTAATATGAGTGGACAAGCGGCTGGGGCAGTAGAAGATATAGCAAAAAATATTGATCAAGTGGCTACAGGTAGTACAGAACAAGCAAGAGAAATTGAGCTAGCAGCATCTGAACTAGAATCTTTATCAGCAAAATTACAAAAAATAAATGAACAAACTAATAGTATGTATAAAGTTTCTGAAGGTACAGATGGAATGACTAAAGAAGGATTAGTTGTTATGGAGAGCTTATCTAGTAAATCTGTTGATACTGAAAATGCATCAGACAAAATAGAATTAGCTGTAAAAGATATGAGTTATGCTTCAAATAATATTAAAGTCATAATAGGAAGTATAAATGAAATTGCAGAACAGACTAATCTTTTGGCATTAAATGCAGCAATTGAAGCAGCTAGGGCAGGAGAAGCTGGAAAAGGATTCTCTATAGTTGCAGATGAGATAAGAAAATTAGCTGAACAATCAACTTTAGCAACAAAGGATATAGAAAATCTTATTGAAGAAGTTGATAACAGATCTCAAGTTGCTGTTAAAGCTGTAAGTGAGGCTAAATCAACAATAAAAGAGCAAGGAGAAGCTGTTTCAAAAACTAAATTAACATTTAGTGATATAGCTAGTTCTATAGATAACTTAACTAATATTATTAATAGTGTAAAATCAGCTATTATTGATATAAATAAGGATAAAGATTTAATAATGGAAAAAATGCAAAATCTTTCAGCTATCTCTGAGCAAACGGCAGCAAGTACTCAGGAAGTATCTGCAGCAACTGAAGAAGTATCAGCTACTATGGAGGATTTTAATGGAAATGCAAAAAATCTCAAAGAATTAGTAGATGATTTAGAGAAATTTATTAATAAATTCAAAATATAATATGTTTGAAAGATGTTTAATTAAAAATCGGTATAAGATTTAAATCTTATACTGATTTTTTTATTATAAATTTTTTTGAATTATGGTTAATGGCATAAAATATAAACAAAATATTGGGAAAATTATAAAAAAGTATTTACTTAGAGTGGACTCTAAGGTGTACAATAATAAAAGAGTATAGTATAATGAATTAATTGTAAAATTTTGCTAAAAATTAAGGGGGAATTATCATGTTATACAGAACACTTGGAAAAACAAATGAAAAGGTCTCAGAGTTAGGCTTTGGGTGTATGAGATTACCAATAATAGATAGTGATACAACAAAAATTGATGAAGAAAAGGCTATTAAAATGATTCATCATGCTATAGATGAAGGAGTAAATTATATAGATACAGCATATCCTTATCATGGAACAGGAATGGGATATGGTGGAGAAAGTGAACCATTTGTAGGAAGAGCATTAAAAAATGGATATAGAGAAAAGGTTAATTTAGCAACAAAGCTTCCTAGTTGGTTGATTAAAACCAGAGAAGATATGGACAAATATTTAAATGAACAATTAGAAAGATTACAAACAAATAAAATAGATTTCTATTTAGTACATGCTTTAAATAAAGAATTATGGGAAAATCTTAAAAACTTAGGGATAGATGAATTTTTAGATTCAGCTATAAAAGATGGAAGAATAAGATATGCTGGATTTTCGTTTCATGATAAATTAGATACATTTAAAGAAATTATAGAGTATTATGATTGGTCTTTTTGTCAAATTCAATATAATTATTTAGATGAAGACTTCCAAGCAGGAACAGAAGGATTAGAATATGCAGCTAGTAAGGGATTAGGAGTAGTTATTATGGAACCACTTAGAGGTGGCAAGATAGTAAGAAATTTACCAAAGACAGTTGAAGAAGCTTTTAAAGAAGCAGAAGTAAAAAGGTCACCAGCTGAATGGGCATTAAGATGGGTTTGGAATCATCCAGAAGTATCTGTAGTTTTAAGTGGAATGAATATAATGGATAATGTTACTGAAAATATCAAAGTTGCAAGTGAAGCTTCACCAAATTCACTATCAGAAAAAGAATTAGAAATAATGGAAAAAGCAAAAAAAGCATTTAAAGAAAGAATAAAGGTTAATTGTACAGCTTGTGAATACTGTATGCCTTGCCCAGCTGGAGTAAATATTCCTAGAAATTTTACAGCATATAATGAATACAACATATTCTTTAGCCCAATAGCAGAAAAAGAACTTAAGAATAGGTATAACATGATACCTACGACAGAACGAGCAGAAAATTGTGTAGAATGTGGTAAATGTGAAAGCCATTGTCCACAAGCTATTAAAATTCGTGAAGAATTAAAAAATGTAAGAGAATTATTTGTTTAAAATCTAATCTTAAATGAAATGAGGAATTAGAACATGCATATACCTGACAATTATTTAAGTCCATCCACTTGTGCCGCATTTGGGGCAGTAATGGTACCTGTATGGAAAAGAGCAACAACAAAAGTAAAACAAGAAATAACAAGGCAAAAAATGCCTGTGCTTGGGATTGCAGCAGCATTTTCATTTCTAATTATGATGTTTAATGTTCCTCTTCCAGGAGGAACTTCAGGACATGCTGTTGGAGCATCTTTAGTTGCTATTTTACTTGGACCATATTGTGCTGTATTAGCAGTTACTATAGCACTTGTAATTCAAGCTTTGTTCTTTGGAGATGGTGGAATTTTAGCTATAGGAGTAAATTGTTTTAATATGGCTTTTATAATGCCTTTTATAGCATATTATTTGTTTAAAATAACAAAAAAAGTAATTCCGAACAAAAAAGGTGAGACTATAGGAGCTTTTATTGGAAGTTATATCTCTGTGAATCTTGCAGCCTTATTAGCTGCTATTGAATTTGGAGTGCAGCCACTAATATTTAAAGATGCATCAGGACTCGCTATGTATAGTCCGTATAGTTTATCAGTGGCAATACCAGCTATGACTATACCTCATTTGCTTGTTATAGGTTTCTTAGAAGGAATAATTACAGTGGGAGCATATAGTTATATTAAAAAAGCATTTCCAGAAATAATCTATAAAGATTCTATTAAAAGAATAAGACCTCTTTACTATATAATAGGAATTTTAGTATTTGCTACACCTTTAGGACTTTTGGCAACAGGAACTGCCTGGGGAGAATGGGGAGCAGATGAAATGAAAGAATTGATAGGATATGTTCCTAAAGGAATGGAAAATGGTTTTCAGTTTAATTCACCACTTCCTGATTATAATTTTAGTAATATGAAGGCATATATTGGATACATTCTTTCTGCTATAATTGGTGTTATTCTAATTTTAAGTATTTTCAAAATTATAAGTAAAATAAATTTAAAGAAGATACAAAAGGAGAATAGATGATTCCTGATTGGCTTTTAGAAAAAGATAGTTATAACCCTAAAGAAGAAAAAAATTCATATTTAGAAAAAAGTATTTTTTCTATAATTAAAACTATTTCAATGATTAGAGAAAGCAAAGACAAAGATAAATTAATTTATAGAATAAATCCAATTTTGAAAGTTATAAATACTATATTAATTATAGTATTTATATCTCTTTCAAGAAGTTTTTACTTTCTTTCAATAGTAGATATATATGTATTAATGGGACTCTTCTGTATGGAAAAAAAATCTAGAAAAAGAATATTTGTAAGCAGTTTAATATTTCCTTTCTTTACCTTAATCATTTTAGTTCCAGCTATTATTTATGGAAATGTATTTAATAGTCTATTGATATTTCAAAAGATACTTACAAGTATAGTACTAATTAATTTATTATCTCATAGTACCAAGTGGAGTGATATAAGTAAATCATTAAAGTTTATGTTTATACCAGATATGTTTATATGGATTATAGATATAACTATAAAATATATTGTACTTTTAGGAGAGTATTCTATTAATTTATTATATGCACTAAAACTAAGATCAATAGGTAAAACAACAAATAAATATAATACAATTACAAATATAATGGGCAATTTATTTATTAAGTCCTATAAAATGAGTGAAGAAATGTATTATGCAATGGAGTGTAGAGGTTTTGCAGGAGAATATAATAAAAAGATAAATTTTAAACTGAAAAAATCAGATTATACTTACTTAATAATAAATTTATCTATGATTATTTTATTTGCATACCTAAATTAAGGAGAAAGACATGATAAATTTAGAAAACATATCATTTACATATAAAAGTAAATTAGCACTTGATAATATTAATTTAAGTATAGATGAAGGAGAAGCCATAGCTATTATTGGTCCAAATGGTAGTGGAAAATCTACTCTATTAAAATTATTCAATGCTATTATTTTTCCGAATAGTGGAATATACAGATTTGATGATAAAGAAATTACAGAAGAATCTTTGAAAGATAATAAATATCTTAAATTATTTCATAAAAGATTAGGATTTGTATTTCAAAATTCAGATACTCAGCTTTTTTGTTCAACAGTCTATGAAGAGATAGCCTTTGGTCTTATGCAGATGGAATTGCCTGAAGATGAAATAGAAGATAGGATTAAAGATTGTTTAAAACTTTTAAATATAGAAAAATTAAAGGAAGAACACCCTTATAATTTAAGTGGTGGAGAAAAGAAAAGAGTTGCAATAGCTAGTGTCTTAGCTATGAATCCAGAAGTTATAATATTAGATGAACCAATGAACGGAATAGATCCTAAGGGAAAAAAGTTTTTAAGAAATTTGTTGTTGGGATTAAATAAAAGTGGAAAAACTATTATTTGTGCTACTCATGATTTTGAGTATGTAGAAGGTATATTTAATAGAGCTATTGTGTTTTCAGAAGAACATAAAATTATCAGAGATGATAAATATAAAGATGTTATAGAGGACAAAGAATTTTTAAGAAGATACAACATTATATAAAATTTGATTTGATGGAGTGGTTAGGATGAAGGTATTATATTATGATTGTTTTTGTGGTATAAGCGGAGATATGAATTTAGCAGCATTAATAAATTTAGGTGTTCCTAAAGAATACATTATTAAAGAACTTTCAAAACTTAATTTAAATTCTGAATATGAAATTAATGTGGAAACAGCTATAAAATTAGGTATAACGGGAACAAGAGTTGATGTTATTTTAAAAAATGCAATGAGTGATAAAGAAAATATTCAAGGTGATATTCATGATAATAAACACAAAGAACATAAACATGTTCATATTCATTATGGAATTAAACACAAAAATGAAGAAAAATATCATCATGATCATAGAAATCTTAGCGATATTGAGAAAATAATAGATTCTAGCGATTTAAATGATAGAGTGAAAATGTTAAGTTTAAGTATTTTTATGAAAGTAGCTGAAGCAGAGGCAAAAGTTCATGGAAAAACAGTATATGAAGTACATTTTCATGAAGTTGGAGCTATTGACTCAATTGTTGATATAGTAGGAGCAGCTATAGCAATAGATTATCTAAATGTTGATAAGATTATGGCTTCTTCTGTACAAGTAGGTGGAGGATTTGTAAAGTGTGCACATGGACTTATGCCAGTACCTGCCCCAGCAACAGTAGAGATATTAAAAAATATTCCAATGAATACTGGAATAGTACAATTTGAAACAACAACTCCAACTGGAGCTGCTATATTATCTGCAAATGTTGAAGAATATACAGATAATATAGATTTTTCTATAGATAAAATAGGATATGGAATTGGACATCGTGATTTAGAAATTCCAAATGTGCTGAGGGTATATTTAGGAACAATAGTAGAAGGTGAGGAAAAAGAAGAGCAATATATAATAGAAACTAACATAGATGATATGAATCCAGAGATGTATGGGTATCTTGAAGAAACTTTATTTGAAAAAGGAGCTTTAGATGTATATAAGACATCTATAATAATGAAAAAAGGAAGGCCGGCTGTTAAGTTAAGTATATTAGTTACTGAGCAAAGGGTGAAAGATGTACTTGATATAGTATTTAAAGAAAGTACTTCAATAGGTGTTAGAAAATATAAGGTAGATAAAATAATGCTTGATAGGGAATTTTCAAAGGTGAAAACTTCATATGGAGATATTACAGTTAAATATTCCTATTATAAAGGAGATTTAATTAAATATAAACCTGAATATGAAGAATGTAAGACTATAGCAAAAGAAAAAAATGTGCCATTAGAAGCTGTTTACAAAGAAGTTTATAGGTTAGTGGAGGATAGATGTAATGATAAATAACAAAAAGTATCATGATTTAGTACAATATTTAAAAAGCTTAGAAAAGGTGGTTTTAGCTTTTTCTGGTGGAGTGGATAGTACGTTTTTACTTAAGGTCTCTAAAGAAGCTCTGGGGGATAATGTAAAAGCAGTAACAATTTTATCTCCATATATACCAAAATGGGAGATAGCAGAGGCAAGAGAATTAGTTAAAGAATTAGGTGTTAATCATGAAATTATAGAAGCACCAATTATTAATGAAATTAGAAATAATCCAGAAAATAGATGTTATCTTTGTAAAAAAGCAGTATTTGGTATGATAGAGTCAGTAGCTAAAAAAGAAGGATATAATTATGTTATTGATGGGACAAACTTTGATGATATAGGTGATTACAGACCAGGATTAAAGGCTTTAAAAGAATTAGAAGTAAAGAGCCCTTTATTAGAATGTAAATTAACAAAAGAAGAAATTAGAAGTTATTCTCTAGAATTAGGACTTAATACTTGGGATAAACCTCCTTATGCTTGCCTTTTAACACGAATACCTTATGGAAATGAACTTAAAGTAGAGGACTTTGAAAAGATTGAAAAAGCAGAAACTTATATGATGAGCTTGGGATTTAGAGCTATTAGGGTAAGATGCCATGGAGATTTAGCAAGAATAGAGGTAGAGAAAAAAGATAGACACAAGTTATTTGATGAAGATCTTTTAGACAATATTTCTGAAAAAGTTAAGAGTTTTGGATTTAGATATGTATCATTAGATCTACAAGGGTATAGAGTTGGTAGTTTAAATGAAACTATATTAGATAAGACATCAAAGGAGCAATAAGTTTATGAATAGAGCAGAACTTAAAATTTTATTAGAGTCAGTTAAAGGTAATAAGATAAACATAGATGAAGCACTTGAAAGATTGGAAGATTTACCATTCAAAGATTTAGGTTTTGCTATGATAGATAATCATAGAGAGGTAAGGGTAGGCTATCCAGAAGTCATATATTGTGAAGGAAAAACCATTGACCAAGTTAGAGAGATAGTTGAATTTATGCTAAGTAAAGAAAATAATATCTTAGGGACTAGAGCCACTGAAGAAATGTACAATGCAGTAAAAGAAATATGTAAAGAAACTAAATATAATAAGATTGGAAAGACTATAACTATTAGAAAAAAAGAGCAAGAACTTACTGAAAGTTATATTGCAGTAGTTTCAGCTGGAACTTCTGATTTGCCAGTTGTAGAGGAGGCAGTGGAAACAGCAAAGCTTCTTGGAAATAGAGTTGAAAAAATTACTGATGTAGGGGTTGCTGGTATTCATAGACTCTTTTCAAAATTAAATATTATCAGAGGAGCTAAGGTTGTTATAGTTGTTGCAGGAATGGAAGGTGCCCTAGCTAGTGTTATAGGAGGGCTTGTAGATAAACCTGTAATAGCAGTACCTACAAGTGTTGGTTATGGTGCAAATTTAGGGGGTATTTCAGCTTTATTATCTATGTTAAATAGCTGTGCTAGTGGAGTGAGTGTGGTTAATATTGATAATGGATTTGGAGCAGCTTATAGTGCCAGTATCATAAATAATTTATAGATTAGTTTTATTCTAATTAATATTAGATGAGATAAGTGTTTAAAGGATGAAAAATTCTTTGAACACTTTTTATTTTTGAGTAAAAGTTTTTCTAAAGGTATGTATAGTTTATGACGATAATTGTCTAAATAGGGCGGGATATTTCTGCTGTTTAACTATAATTTAATAAAAATAAGGTGGGTGGGAAAATGAAATTTAAAAAAATTAGTAGTATTTTTATATCATCTTTATTGCTATCATCTTCATTTGGCTGGACAAGCTCTCCAAGTGCTGCAACTCTTAGCAGTAGTACAATACAAAACAGTACAAAGAGATATATAGTGAAATTAAAAAATAAAGATGTTAATGCTAGTCAAGTTGTTTCAAAGTATAATGGGAAATTTAGACACCAATTTAAAAATGTTGAAGCAGCAGTAGTTGATGTAACTCAAGATAAAGTTCAAGAATTAAAGAATGATCCCAATGTAACTTATGTTGAAGAAGATAATGTTGTTAAGGTTTCAGCAACTACTCAAACAAATTGGGGATTGGATGATATTGGGGCTCCAGCTTCATGGCAATCTGGGTTTACAGGTAAAGATGTTAAAATTGCTGTTATAGATACAGGAACAGCACCTCATCCCGATTTAATTGTTTCAGGTGGTGTCAATGTAATAAATGGTGCAACAACAACATCCTATGCTGATGATAATGGACATGGAACCCATGTTTCAGGAATTATTGCAGGAAAAGGAGTAGATAATGGAGTTAAAGGTGTTGCACCAGATGCATCATTATATTCTGTAAAAGCTCTTAATTCAACAGGGAGTGGTTATACATCTGATATAATAGCAGGAATAGATTGGGCCATTGAAAATAAGATGGATATAATATCCATGAGCCTTGGTTCAAGTCAGTCAAGTATTTCTTTAGAAAGTGCTGTTAATAAAGCATATAATAATGGAGTATTAGTTGTAGCAGCTGCTGGAAATAGTGGAAATTCAGATGGTATTGGTACTAGTATTGAATATCCAGCAAATTATTCTTCTGTTATTGCAGTTGGAGCAGTAGATTCAACTAATACTAGAGCTTATTTTTCTTCTACAGGAAGTAAGCTAGAAGTAAGTGCACCTGGAGTTAATGTCTTAAGTACTTATTTAAATGGTAGTTATGTTCAAATGAGTGGTACTTCAATGGCAACACCATTTGTAGCAGGGAATCTAGCTCTATTAAAGCAAAAGTATCCAAGCTATACTAATGCTCAATTAAGAGAACTATTAGATAATAATATATCTGACTTAGGGGTTATTGGCAGAGATTCCTTATATGGTTTCGGTTTAATAAAAGCACCAATTAATACAGAAGTTCCAAGTATTAAACTTAATAAGCCAATTGCAAGTGTATCAGGAGGAAGCTACACAACAAATCAAGTTGTTGCATTAAGTGATACAACAGAAAAGGTTTCAATATACTACACTACTGATGGATCAACACCAACAACAAGTAGTAATATATATACTTCACCAATTACTATAAATTCAACAACAACACTGAAAGCTATAGCTGTAGATGCTAATGGAAATGTTTCAGAAGTCTTAGAAAACACTTATGTAATAAATAATCCATTAATTAGTCCTAGAAAACCTGTAGCAAGTATACCATCAGGAACATATAGTGTAGCTCAAACTGTAATGTTAAGCGATAAAACAGAAGGGGTGTCTATATACTATACACTAGATGGAACAGTACCTTCCTCAAAAAGCAAGTTGTATTCAGAACCAATTACAATAAGTTCAACTACTAAATTAAAAGCAATTGCTATAGATGCCAGTGGTAATTCATCAGAAGTTCTTAGTGTAAGCTACAAAATAAATCTCTCAATTGCAATACCAACTCCAATTGCTAGTATTCCATCAGGTACTTATAAAGATTCTTTATTTATAAAGCTTTATGATAAGTATCCAGGAAATTTGAAGTTTTATTATAGCTTGGATGGAAGTACTCCAACAACTAAGAGTTTATTGTATATAGGATATGTTAATATAAAATCTTCTTGTACATTAAAAGTTATAGCTGTAGATGCTAATGGAAATGTTTCAGGGGTTTTAATTAATCAATATAATATAATTAAGCCTCCAACAGCTCCAAAATTAAGTATAGCTAGTGGAATATATAAAACAGCTCAAACTATAATATTAAGTAGTAGTACACCAGGAGTATCCATATATTATACTTTAAATGGAAGTGCCCCATCAGCTAAAAGTATTTTATATACAGGTCCTATAATAATAAAAAATAGTACTGTTATTAAAGCAGTTGCAATTGATGCATCAGGAAATGCTTCAAATAAAGTTAATGCTATATATATTATTCTTTCTAATAAATTTAATAGAATCTAAAGAAAATTATAAATACATTTAATTGATGAAAAAACAGCTTTAAAGGAAAGTGATTATCTTTCTTTTAAAGCTGTAACTATTATTCAGTAAGTTTAACTAAATTTTCAACATATAAAGAAATCTCTCTGCATTTAGGACATATTGCAACTTTAGTTTTTTCCATTCTATTAGTGAATACACCTATACCTTTAGAAATTTTAATTCCATAGCCATTCATATCTACTTTAATATCAAATCCATCTACCATTTCACATTGGCATCTATAACAAGTTTTCATTTCAATTCCCCCTGTAATACTACATTCTATTATATATATATTAATCAAGTATTATTTTTAAAAATGTTTTTTTACCTATTTGTAATATTAATGTTGAAGCTAATTTTAAATCTTCAACATTAATTATTTTCTTACCATTAATTTTAACTCCACCTTGTGACAATAATCTCTTAAATTCACTTTTGCTTTTTACAAGTTTATTATCTACAACAAAGTTTATTAAATCAAAAGTTTGGGATTGAGATTTTATTACAAGAATATCTTTAGGAATTTCGCCTTTTTGAAATACATCTATAAATCTTCTTTCTGCTATATTAGATTCCTCATCGCCATGATATAATCTTACTATTTCCTTGGCTAACTTTATTTTTAAATCCCTTGGGTTAGATGATGTATCACAAAGGCAGTGTTTAATTTTCTCTATTTCATTAGGGTGAATATCTGTTACTAGTTCATAGTATTTTATTATAAGAGAATCAGGTATTGCCATAGCCTTTTCAAACATAATGGTTGATGTTTCGTTTATACCAATGTAATTTCCTAAGCTCTTACTCATTTTATTTATTCCATCAAGACCTTCAAGCAATGGCATAAATATTGTAACTTGAGGTTCTTGCTTAAATTCTTTTTGAAGCATTCTACCCATTAAAACATTAAATCTTTGATCAGTTCCTCCAATTTCAATATCAGCTTTTATTTCTACTGAGTCAAAACCTTGCATTAATGGGTAGAAGAATTCATGAACTGATATAGGAATTTGATTTTCATATCTCTTTTTAAAATCATCACGTTCCAACATTCTTGCTACAGTTATTTTAGAACCTAGCATAATAACATCTTCAAAGTTTAGCTTAGAGAGCCACTTACTATTAAATTTAACTTCTGTTTTAGATTTATCTAATATTTTGAAAATCTGAGTTTCATAAGTTCTAGCATTTTCAAGAACTTCCTCTTTACTTAATGCTTTTCTAGCTTTAGATTTACCAGTGGGATCTCCAATTTTTCCAGTAAAGTCACCAATTATAATTACAATTCTATGACCTAAATCTTGAAGTTGTTTTAGTTTTCTAAGAACAACAGTATGACCTAAATGAATATCAGGAGCACTAGGATCTAAACCTAATTTTATGACTAATTCTTTCTTTTTACCTAACTTTTCTTTAAGTTCTTCTAATCCAATTATTTCATCTACACCTTTTAGTATAATTTTTATTTGTTCATCTATATTTAACATTTTAATTTCCTCCATAAATTTTTGAGTATTATAATAAAAACGGCGCCATTTTGCTTTTAGAATAATAAAAAAACTCTCATCCTTATAAAAAGGACGAGAGTATAACTCACGTGTTACCACCTAATTTTGCTATTACTTCACAATAATAACCTCTTGAGGTACGACAATTAAATTAATTGTTTATACCTTTGCATTTATAACGGATGCAAACCCGGCATCTGCCTACTGGTTGTTATCTTTCGGAGTGCTGCTCAGAGATGTATTCAAATCAACTTGTTTTATCCCTCACACCAAAACCGGGATCTCTCTGAAAAACTCTGTTGGTTTTACTCTTTCTCTTCAATGCATTAGCAATTTTGATATTATTATACACCATACATAAGGTTTGTCAACTGAATTTTTTGAAATTTCTTATACAAAGTTAACCAATTGATTTATAATTAAAGATATTATTAATTTGTATTCTTTGGATAGTTGGAGGGAAAATTACATGAAAGAATATCAGGATATCCCTTATATAAAGGATTATAAAGCTATAAAACCTATTAATAAAGGATGGTCAGAAGATAGAAAATTTTATATAAGAACTATTGATAATAAAGATTTATTACTTAGAGTAACAGATATATCAAAATATGATAGAAAATATAAAGAATTTCAGATAATTAAGTCACTTGAGGATAAAAATATATTAATGTCATCAGCTATTGATTTTGGAACATGTAATAATGGCAAGTTAGTATATTCTTTATTTACCTGGATAAATGGAGAAGATGCACACGTAAAACTTGTGACACTTAGCAAGAAAAAGCAATATGATTTAGGAATTACAGCTGGGGAATATTTAAAAAAGATGCATAACATATCTGTTCCCCCTGGCATAGAGGATTGGTTTGAGAGATTTAATAATAAAATAGACAACAAAATTTCAAGCTACAAATCATGTGGAATTATTTTAGAAGATGATGAAAAAATAATAAAGTATTTAGAGGATAATCGGTACCTTTTAAAAAGTAGACCTCAATCTTTTCAACATGGAGACTATCATGTTGGAAATATGATAATAACACCATCTAATAAACTAGGAATAATAGATTTCAATAGATTTGATTATGGTGACCCTTGGGAAGAATTCAATAGGATTACATGGTGTGCAGAAGTTAGTCCAGATTTTGCTTCAGGATATATTAATGGATACTTCAATAACAATGTTCCAGATTTATTTTTTAGATTGATGTTATTGTATATTTCTAGTAATCAAATAGGTTCTGTTTCATGGGCAAAATCCTTTGGAGAAGGAGAAGTTAATACAATTATAAGCCAAACTAAAACTATAGTTAGATGGTACAACGGATTTTTAGATTATATACCAAGTTGGTATAGGTGAATAAGAAAATAAAAGACAATAATCAAGTTGATTCTTAATTATTGTCTTTTGTTATATAGATTAATCTACAGCCGTTAAAAAAATTCCATTCATTTACTTATACTTATGTAAAAATAACAAAGTTAGTATACGTATTATGGTAAATTATGATAATATATAAAATATATGAATTTATTATTAATATTTTTATGAAATGATTAACAAAAAGGAGATGGAATTATGAAAATAAAAAAAGCAATTGCTGTATTAATCTTATTATTAATATCCATATTAGCTTTGCCTAGAAATGCTTACGCTGCATCAGTTAAAATGAGCAATATACCTCAATTAAAAACATTTATTGCAAAAGGCCATAATGGAGGAACTTTAGGGCCAATTCAAATTGTGCAAGGAAGTCTATTTAAAGATGGGACAAGCTTTCAAACTGTTTATCTGATAGCTTTATCAGGAACAGAACTTGAAGCAAAAGATCAGGCTACTGATATTTGGACAGATATAAAATCAGGATTTGAATTAGATAGTCCTTATTTACAAGCAGTTATAAATGCTATTGTAAATAATATACCTAAAAATTCAAATTTAATAATTTCTGGCCATAGTCTTGGTGGAATGATAGCACAGCAATTATCAGGAAATTCAAAAATAAAGGATAATTATAATATTAAAAATGTAATAACACTAGGATCTCCACTTATAAATCCATTTGGCAGAGAAGGAACAGTGCAAAGGCTGGGGGATATAGCTGATTTTGTTCCATACTTAAGTGCTACAGGAACTGTTTTATTACCATGGCAGGTCTTTGGCTTAAATAGAGAAAATGGAGGATACAGTGATCCTATGGAAGCACATAAAAAAAGTTATTTAAGAGATGATGTGTGGGGAAAATATGATATGCTTGGATTTAAGAATGGAAAAAGCTATCTAGAATATGATGATGCAAATGTAAAGTTCTATAAAGCTCCTATTAAATAATAGAATTTAAATTGCTAAAAAGACAATGACTAAGAAAAAATTCTAAAATCACTGTCTTTTCTATTTTAAATTATTATTGAACTGTTATATAGTCTGTATATATTGAAGTTTTTCCAGAAGCATTTTTTCCAGTTATATATTGTATTCCAATTTCTTTAATATCATTAAGATTTGAAACCTTTGATAGATTTAAAGTAAGTTCAGTACCAGATGTACTTGAATTTATGTTAACAAATCCACCATCAAACCATTGATAAGTACTTCCTGTTTTAATATAAAGTTTAGCTCCCATACCAGACCCTTGATTTCCAGAGGTAGAATGACGAACTATAGCTTTTAATTGTGATTTTCCATTTATATTTTGACTACCATAACGTGCTAAGTAATATTGACTTCCACTTGAAAGATTAATATCAGCTTTTAATGATTTTCCACCATTAAAGTTCCATTCATTTGATGAGGATATGCTTCCAGATATATTGCTTCCAACCCATCCATCTATATTAGAATCAAAATTATAAAGTAGTGTCTTTGTTACATTTGAATTATTGTCATTACTAGAGATATTACCTGCAGAATTAGCACCTTTTGTAAGAGCTTGAACTACTTCAGGGCAGTCCCAAGTAAGTTTATTTCTATTAAATATTCCATAAGTTTCAGATTTTCCAACTGTAGAAACTCCATTATCCCACCATACAGGAGTAATGTGTCTTGACCTAGCAGCTTTAACAAAATATTCGGCATGTGCTGCTCTTGCAGGTTGATTATTTTTGTTAATTGTCCCAAATTCTCCAACAACAACAGGATGTCCATTCTTTACAAATTTATTAGATACTGCTTCAAGTTCTGCATCTAAAGACATTTTATCAGAAGTGCTTCCCCAAGAAGATGTACCATTTATATCCATAGCAAATGAATATGGTGAATACATATGCAGAGAGACTATAACTCTATTATCATTATTAGGAATAACTAAATCATTTATAGTGACAGCTGATGCAGATGCAGCAACTGTTGGTACCATAATGCATCTAGTTTTGTTATTTCCACCAGTATTTCTTATTGTATTTACAGCAGCTAAATTGTATTTATTGACTACATCACGATTTTCAAAAGAACCTCCAGTCCATTCATTAGCAGCTCCAATTGGTCTTGGTTCATTCATTGTTTCGAAAATTAAATGATCACCATATTTATTAAATTTATTGGCTATCTGAGTCCAAACCTTTGTAAGTTGGTCTGTAGCTTGTTGTTGCTTTGCATAAGTTGGAACTATCCAAGAATTTTCATGATGAAGATTAAGAATAACATACATATCATTATCAAAAGCATAATTCATAACTTCTTCAACCCTCTTAAACCAATTAGCATCAATAGTGTAGTTTGGAGAAGAACCCATATGATCATACCAAGTAGTTGGAATCCTTACAGTGTTGAAGCCTGCTGCTTTTATTTTATCAATCATGGCATGTGTTGTTTTAGGATTTCCCCAACTCCATTCAGAAGATAAGGAATCTGAACTTGCACGTCCATCAGCATCTAGGGTATTTCCTAAGTTCCATCCAACTTTCATGTCATCAACAAGCTGTTGGGCAGTAATATTACGCATGCCTGAAGCAGTTGAAGCTGAAGTATCAATCCCTTTAAATGCAGTGATTGCAGAAAAGGTTAATGCTAGAATTAATAATTTTCTTCTTTTAATCATTATTTTATTCCCCCCAGTAAGTTATTTATATTTAATACATCATATGTAAAAGTAAATGATGTAAAAGGTATATCTAGAAAAATGATGTGATTTAGATTAATAAATAAAATATGAACATTTGAAATGTAATATAACAATATATATACATTTTAATAGTGAATTTTACATTTGTAAACAAATTTTATGAAAAACAAGGAGCGTAATCAGTGAGTATATTGACTTTTACTAAAAAGTTTTAGTAAAAATATAAATAAGATTGAAATTAATCTTATGATAATTAGAGTATATAGTAATAGTAATTTTTAATTTGTTAAAAATCATTTAATTTTAGTATGGATTTATATGACTAAAATCACGGAATAAAAAGGTAATTGTTATTATAATTAATTGTTGTACTAGTATGTAAGTAAAATTATTACAAATAAGTTATAAAAAGAAATAGTTTATGTTTTTCTAGAAAAAATATAGTTATAGTAGAAAAATTTGAAGCTTATATGAAGTAATTATCAGTAGGAGGGAAGAATAGTGATAGAAATTACAGATGAAATTTTAGAGAGTATAAATGAATATAAAAATAACTTAAAGTTATTTGAAGAAGGAAAAATAGAAAATTTTAAATCATTTAGTTCAGTTATGGGAGTATATAAGGAAAAATTAACAGAAACATATATGATGAGACCTAAAATTCCAAATGGAATTATAACATTAGATCAATTTAAAGAAATAAATGATATATCAAGAAGATATTCTCAAGGAAAAATGCGTTTTACAACAAGACAAGATATTCAGTTGCATTCAATTGAATTTAAGAATATAAATAATGTATTAGATGAGCTTATAAAAGTTGGAATATCAACTAAGGATGCTGGTGGAGACAGTATAAATAATATTGTATGCTCACCACTCTCAGGAGTAGCCAGCAATGAAGTTTTTGATGTTACCTCATATGCTGCAGCAATTACAAATTATATGATGAAAGATACTAAAAGTGCCAGGTTACCTAGAAAGTGCAAAATATCTTTTTCTAATAGCTTGGATGATACTGTTAATGCAACTATAACAGATATGGGATTCATAGCAAAAAAGGTTAATGGAAAAAAAGGCTTTGAAGTTTATATAGCTGGAGGGCTTGGTACAGGGGCAAAGGTTGGTATAAAACTTGAAGAATTTATAGACCATAAAGATGCATTATATTATGTACAAGCTATGAAGCAATTATTTAATAGGGAAGGGGATAGAAAAAATCGATTTAAAGCTAGACTTAGATTTGTACTTCAAAGATTGGGGGAAGAAGAATTTAGAAGAATGTTCAATATGGAGCTTGAAAAACTAAAATCAGAAAAAGATTTAATATTAAATATAGATGATACAGAAAAAGAAAGCTCAAAATTGAAAAACAGTAAACAATGGGATAAGAAGTATGGAAATAGAATAGTAAGCCAAAAGCAAAAAGATTATTATTCAGTTGAAATTCATCCTCAAAATGGAAATATGGATGCTGATAATCTTGACAGTATATTAGAATTTCTAACAAATTTAGATTATAAAATATCTATAAGATTAACTACTATGCAAGGATTTTATGTTAGAGATTTAAAACAAGAAGATGCTGAAAAGTTAGCTGATATAACATCAAATTTTTCTTCTATATTTGAGTTATATAATTCTATAGTATGTGCTGGACCTAGAATCTGCAAATTTGGAATAAGTAATTCTCAAGGACTGGTAGATAATATAATTAAAACTTTTAATAGTGAAACATTTGAGATTAAAAATTCATTACCACAAATACTTATTTCAGGATGCCCAAGTTCTTGTGGTCAACCTCAAATAGGAGCTATTGGACTTAGTGGAAGAAAAAAACGTACAGACTCTGGAATGGTACCTATTTATTCAGTATTATTTAATGGTAAGGTAGGTCCAGGGGTAGCAAGGCTTGGAGTTGTATATGGTGAAATTGCTGCTAAGAAAATATCAAATTTCTTAGTTGACTTAGCAAAGTTAAAATTAAATTCAGAATACATAGAATTTGTAGAATTCTTTGAAAATAAAGAAAATGAAATAATAGAATTAATAGAAAAGTATTCATCATTAGAAAGTTTTAGTGAAAATCCAGATTTATATTCTGATTTTGAATAAAATATGAAAAGACAATGTACAAAGAAATTTTCCTTGAAACATTGTCTTTTTATTATTTAACTGTTATATAATCCATATATAATGAACTATTCCAAGAAGCGTTATCGCCAGCTATAAATTGAACACCTATTTCTCTTACATCATTAAGGTTTGAAACTTTAGATAAATCAATTCCTATTTCTGTACCAGTTGAACTTGAATCTATTTTAGTAGCACCACCATCAAACCATTGATATCCATCGCCAGTTTTGACATAAAGTTTAGCTATCATTCCAGTTCCTTGATTTCCCCAGTCTGAAGTTCTTACTATAGCTTTTAATTCAGATTTTCCAGTTAAATCTTGCTTTTGAGGTAAAGTAAAATAATATTGACCACCGCTAGTTAAAGTAATATCTGTTCTTAATGAGTTATTCCCATTATGTTTCCATTCCCAAGCAACACTAGGAGAAGTTAAGGTGTTTGTAGCAGTCCAACCACCAGTGCTTCCTTCAAAATCATAAATTACTGAGCTAGTAGTACCATCTACATTAGCACCTCTCATAAGAGCTGAAACTATATCAGGGCAAGTTAAATCTAAAGTGTTTCTATCTAATAGAGCATAGCTATTTGAATCAAAAACAGTTGAGATTCCATTATCCCACCAAACAGGTGTAATATGTCTTGATCTAGTTGCTTTTGCATAGTATTCAGCATGAGTTACTCTAGATGACTTATTGTTTTTATTGATAGTACCAAATTCACCAATAACAACTGGATGACCTTTCTTAACAAATTTGTTAGCAACTTGGTCAAGTTCCCAATCTAATGAACTCTTATCAGCATCACTGCCCCAAGTATCTGTACCATCTTGAGCCATAGCAAATAGGTATGGTGAATACATATGTAAAGATACAATAATTTTTTTATCATCATTTGGAATAACTAAATCATCTACAGCTACAGTAGTTGAGGAAGCAGCAAGGGTTGGTACCATGATACATCTTGATTCATTGTTACCACCAGTATTTCTTATAGTATTTACAGCTGCTAAGTTATAATTATTTATTACAGAACGGTTTTCAAAAGAACCTCCAGACCATTCATTAGCTGCACCAACAGGTCTTGGTTCATTCATAGTTTCAAATATTAAATGATCACCATATTTATTGAATCTATTTGCAATTTGAGCCCATGCTTTTGTAAGTTGATTTTTTACTTGAGCTTCTTTTTCAGAAGTTGGAATAAGCCAAGAATCTTCATGATGCATATTTAAAATAACATACATATCATTATCAAAAGCATAATTCATAATTTCGTCAACTCTATTAAGCCATGCTGGATCTATAGTGTAGCTTGGAGCTGAACCCATATGATTAAACCATGTAGTTGGAATCCTTACAGTATTAAAACCTGCTGCCTTTATTCTATCTATCATAGCATGAGTAGTTTTTGGGTTTCCCCAACTCATTTCTGTTGAAAGTGGTCCATCTGTAGGTGTACCAGTAGCGTCAAGCGTATTACCTAAATTCCATCCGATTTTCATATCATCAACTATTTGTTGTGCTGATACATCACGTATTCCAGTATATGCAGTAGATGCAGACACAGATGTCCCTTTATAAAATGTTAACGCTGAAAAAGCTAACGCTAAAACTAATACTTTATTTCTATTAATCATTATTTTATCCCCCTAAATTTTATTTATATCCTTATATACATTTTTAAATAAGTTTTTATTGACCTCCTTCTGCATTTTTATCAATAAATGTATAAAATTAGATTGTATATTTTTATTTTAACAAATAAGTTATATATTTCTAATGCACTTTGCGATAGAATAAGAGTATATTACGACCTATTTTTTACAAAGAATAAAATTTAAGATTAGAGAAAAAATAGAATAGTTGGATGTATATGAAAAAATTAGAATAGTTGAAATAAATAGAATGATTAACAACTAATTTAGCAATATGGGGGTGTATAAATATTGCTAAATTATATAAAAACACTTATACTTGGTTTTAACAAGAACAAAGGTGTTTAAAGAGTATTCTTTAAACACCTTTTATATTAAAAATCTAACTGCAAAAAAGACAATGAAGTCAATTAAATTTGGCCTCATTGTCTTTTTTTATTGAAAATAAAAAAGAGGAGATGAATATATATGAATAATGAATTAAAAAAGACATTAAAACCAATACAACTTTGGGCAATAATTGTTGGAATGGTCATTTCAGGAATGTATTGTGGATGGAATTATGCTTTAGAACTTACAAGTCCTATTGGGTTTACTATAGCAATATTAATAGTAACAGCATTTTATACAACATTTATGTTTAGCTATGCAGAACTTGCAACTGCTATTCCTCATGCAGGTGGTGCTTCAGAATATGCTTCAAGAGCACTAGGTAAATTTGGTGGCTTTATAGCTGGATTTTCATGTCTTGTAGAATTTCTATTCGCAACTCCAGCTATTGCACTTTCAATAGGAGCATATATTAATTTTCTGTTTCCATCAATACCAGCTGTAATTGCAGCTTTAATAACTTATATGTTATTTGTGGGTATAAATTGTTTAGGAATAGAGACAGCTGCTAAGGTTGAACTTATTGTAACCATTGTGGCAATTGGAGGATTGTTATTATTTATAGGAACAGGTACTCCACATATTGAGCTTAATAATATTTTGGGAGGAGACACTTTTAAAGGAGGACTTAATGGGATATT
Organism: Clostridium sp. SHJSY1; assembly: GCF_031626875.1. Taxonomy (NCBI): domain Bacteria; kingdom Bacillati; phylum Bacillota; class Clostridia; order Eubacteriales; family Clostridiaceae; genus Clostridium; species Clostridium sp. SHJSY1. The sequence goes on along the minus strand of NZ_JANDMF010000004.1, from coordinate 123,456 downwards.
TAGTGCAATACCTTTTGCAATTTGGTTTTATTTAGCTGTAGAGGGTGGTGCTATGTCAGCAGAAGAATGTGAAAATCCTAAAAAGAATGTTCCTAAAGGATTTATATTAGGAATATTTACATTAGTTATATTATCCCTTGGGACTTTTTTTGTAACAGCAGGAACTTCAGAAGCAAGTGTTTTAAGTGCAACAGATTCACCACTTCCTACTGCTCTTGAGGGAATATATGGCGCTGGGTTATTATCTAAAGCAATGAGTTTTATAGGGCTATTTGGATTGGTGGCAAGTTTACATGGAATAATAATTGGATATTCAAGACAAGGATTTGCTATGGCCAGGGCTGGTTATTTACCAAAAATTTTAGCTAAAGTTAATTCTAAGGGTGCACCAGTACATTCAATAGTTATAATGAGCTTAATTGGAATGATATTTGTATCAACAGAGCAAACAGCTGTAATTATAGTAATTTCATCCTTTGGAGCTGTAGCTCTTTATATTATAAGTATGATTTCTTTTTTCATATTAAGAAAAAAAGAACCTAGACTTAATAGAACATTTAAGGTAACAAATCCTATGATTCCATTAATAGCTCTTACTATAGCTATAGTGCTTTTTTTAGCTCTTATCTTATCAAACCTATCTACTATACTTTGGGTAATAGGAGCATATGTTTTAGCTATAGTTTATTATTTTATTTATTCAAGGATAAGTGAAATAAGTATTAAAGGAATTAATAGAGAAATTGTCTAAAAGGAGAAACTTAAAATGATTTTAAAAACTAAACTTTTTGGGAATGTATATGAATTTTCAAGTGTAAAAGAAGTTCTAGCAAAAGCAAATGAAGAAAAATCAGGAGATAGACTTGCTGGAATTGGAGCTATATCAACTAAGGAGAGAATAGCTGCTAAGGTGGTGCTTTCAGAACTTACTATAGAAGATTTAAGAAATAATCCAGTAGTTGATTATGATAAAGATGAAGTGACTAGAGTAATTCAAGATGGGGTAGATGAAGAAATTTATATAAAGATAAAATCTAAGACTATAGGGGAGCTTAGGGAGTTTTTACTATCTTCTACAGGGGGAGAAATTGTAGCTATAAGAGATGGATTAACATCAGAAGTTATAGCAGGAGTAACTAAACTTATGAGTAATTTAGATCTTATAGTAACATCAAAAAAAATAATAAACAAAGCAACATGTAATACAACAATAGGAGAGATGGGAACACTATCTTCAAGGCTTCAACCAAATCATCCAACAGATAATATAAAAGGGATATTATCATCTGTTATGGAAGGAATAAGTTATGGAGTAGGAGATGCAGTAATAGGGCTTAATCCAGCAAAGGATACTATGGAAGGTACAACTAATGTATTGAAGAATTTCAAAAATTTCATGGATGAGTTTAAAATACCAACTCAAAATTGTGTTTTATCTCATATAATAACTCAAATGGAAGCTTTAAAAAATGGTGTTCCAATGGATTTAATGTTTCAAAGTATAGCAGGTTCTGAAATATCAAATAAAGATTTTGGAATAAGCCTTAAATTATTAGATGAAGCCTATGCTACTATGAAAGAATTAAAGTCTTCAAAAGGAAGTAATTTCATGTATTTTGAAACTGGACAAGGTTCTGAATTATCTTCTGAAGGGCATAATGGAGCAGACCAAGTTACTATGGAAGCCAGGTGCTATGGGTTAGCTAAAAGGTACAAACCATTTTTAGTTAACACAGTTGTAGGATTTATTGGACCAGAATATTTATATGATGGAGCACAGGTTATAAGGGCGGGGCTTGAAGATCATTTTATGGGAAAATTAACAGGATTATCTATGGGAGTTGATGTATGCTATACAAATCATATGAAAGCAGATCAAAATGATTTAGAAAATTTAGCAGTATTACTTGCAGAAGCTAATTGCAATTATTTCATGGGAGTTCCAGGTGGAGATGATGTAATGCTCATGTATCAATCGACAAGTTATCATGATATTGCTGCCTTAAGGGAGGTAACAAATAAAAGACCAATAAGGGAATTTGAAATTAGACTTGAAGAGCTTGGAATAATGAAAGATGGTATGCTAACAGACAGGGCTGGAGATCCATCTGTTTTTTTAGAAAAAGGGGTGTAAGTTATGAGGTTAGAAGATATATCTGAGGTTGATTTAAGTGATAGAGTTACAGTAGATAATCCAATAGACTATGAATGGTGTTTGAATTTAAACAAGACCACACCTGCTAGGATTTGCAGGGGAAAATCAGGAACAAGGCTTAAAACACTTGATTACTTAAGGTTTAGAGCTGACCATGCAATAGCTATAGATGCTGTTTGGGCAAGTGCAGATGAAAATATAGTAGATGAATTAGGTTTTATAAAAGTTCAAACAAAGGTAAAGGATAAAGAAGAGTATATTACAAGGCCAGATTTGGGTAGAGTATTTTCAGAAGAAACATTAGACCACTTAAAAAATAAATGTTTTAAAAATATAGATTTACAGATTATAGCTGGGGATGGTCTAAGTGCACCTGCAATACCTTCAAATTTGAAAGAAATTTACAAAATTATAGTGGATGAAGCAAAAGAAAAAGGATATACAGTAGGGACACCTATTTTTGTAAAGTATGCAAGAGTGGCTACTATGGATAAGATAAGCGAAGCATTAAATGCAAAGGTTACTATTATCTTAATAGGAGAGAGACCGGGACTTGCAACAGGAGAGAGTATGAGCTGTTACATGGCGTATAGAGCAAGTAGTGATAAACCAGAATCTCAAAGGACAGTAATTTCTAATATACACAAAAATGGCATGTCACCAGCTGAGGCAGGAACACAGATTGTAAATCTTGTAGATATGTTGATGAGGGAGAAGAAAAGTGGAGTAGAACTTAAACTTTAAAAGAACATTTATAGATATATTCTTCAGAATAAATATTCTTATATTCTTCGGAATATATATGGTGATATTCTGAAGAATATGCTTTAAAATACTAAGTTTATAATGAAACTATATTACATAAGTTAGAATTCCTAAATAACCAATTGCATTGCAGAATCATATAATGAAATAGGAAATAAAAATTTATCCTTACAATATAGATAATATGTCATTTAGGATAAGAAAGGATTGAAAAATGAAATCAAAAAAAATCATTTCATTGATTAGCGCAATAGCGTTAACTGTTTCTTTAGTAGTTGCATTTCCAGTAAAGGTATTTGCTGCTACTAGTGATATATCTGATCCTGCAAAAGGAACACAAACAGCTACGCCAGGTCATTTTGTAGATGCAAGTGTAGATAGTACTGCCAATACAATTGCGTATGACCCATTAGATGTTTTTGGGCATAAAAACACTGAACATGCAGGAACTATTTATCCAGGAGAAGCAAATGAACAGAAAGATGCTAAATTTGTTATGTTTAATTCCTTAAAAGATATAACACAAACAACTAATAAACAAATCAAATTTACAGAGGGTGCAACTAATGCAAATGCATATTATACAGTAAAATCTTCAGTTCCAACTGGAGGAGATGCTAAAACACAAGGAATTGCAAATTGGTTATATTATACTAATTCTACTAGTGAAGAAACTAATGCTTATGTTCCAGCTACAATAACTGGAACTTTAGATAATACAAATTTAACAGGGTATACATTAAATGATAATGAAACCCTTATAGGCGTTTGTAAACCTGTAGTAAAAATATTTAGTTATGATGGTTCTGGTGCAAAGTGGAATATTCCAGTTGATACAACTATAACTATTGCTTTAGTTACAGTTGGTAGTAGTGGTAATAAATTATATATAGGTACTGGAAATGATTTGAAAGATACTACTGGAAATTTTGTGAAATATTCAGCAATAGGTGATACAGCAAGCCCTAAGTTTTGTACTGGAAATAATTTTGTTTTAACTAAAGTACCAAGTGATATGTCAGCATCAGATAAAGGGGTAACATTAACATTTGGGTATAATTCAGTTTGGAGTCTTCAACAAAATTCTACAAATATGAATTTAGCTACTCTTATAGATTTGCCTGAGAGTGCTGCTTCTGGAAATGAATTGAAGTGGGATGTAACTATTACTGGTAATTATTTATCAAACCCATAAAATTAATATTAAATTATATTTAGCAAATAAAATTATTAAAAAGAGAGGAAGTCATTGGTGACTTCCTTAAATTTTTAGCAATTTAAATATAGTATAGGTAATACATTGATTTTTTTCTCATAAATATTAATGACTAATGATTTATAATTAATGAAAGGTTGAAGTAATGATCAAAATTAAAAAAGCAAGCTTATATTTAATAGTCACTTTGACATTCTTTATAATTTTTAATTCTTTTTATCTAATTTCAGTAAATGCCATTGATAACAAACCTAATAATACTATAGTAAGACCAGTATATGCAAACTTAGGTAGAATTACTGACAATTCAATAAATACTATGGCAACTGTAACCAATGATGGTGAAGCAAGTACATTTACAGCTAATGCAGAGGGAAATGGTAGTGGATTTATAAGTTTTGAACCAGAAAGTTTTGATCTTGGGAAAGGTGAAAGTAAACAAGTTAAAATAAATATCAATAATAGTGATAAATTATTACCAAGTCCATATGATGTAACTATAACTTTTTCAAGAAAAATTGAAAATCGCAATGATAATGGAGCTGTAGTTTATACTAGTACTTCAAATTCATTGAGATTACAATTTGTTAAAGAAGGTTTTAATGTTGTTAGTTTTTTGGTTTCTGATATAAATAAACTTAATGTTGGAGCATTTCATATTATCTTAGCAAATTACACAGAAAAAGAAGAAGAACTAAATACAAATATATCTATCATATCAAAAGAAGATAACAAAGAAGTAGCAAATTTTAATGAAAATTTAAAAACTCAAACTTATCCAAGTAATAATTACATGGGAATTATGAAATTTAATTGGGATACAAAAAATGTTGCTATGGGAAATTATGTAGCTAAATATAAAGCAGTAAAATCTGATGGCAAGGTAGTTATACAAGGTGAAAAAGATTTTTCTGTAGGCGAAATGAAAGGTGAATTAGAAAGTGTTATAGTAAAAGATACTTTCCAAGGTAAGCCAGCAAAAATCTTAGCAAAAGTAAAGAGCACAGGAAATCTTGATCTTCCGGTTATCTTTGATATATCTATAAAGAACAGCAATGGAGAAGAAGTATTTAAAGATGAAAAACAAGACTCTTTAAAAGAAGGAGAAGAAAAAACTTTAGAAAGTCAGTGGGACACAATTAATGCTAAGGTTGGAGAATACACAGTAGATTATACTGTTAAAATGGGAGATCAAACACAATCAGATACTATACATTTTAAAGTTTTAGGATCGTATTTGTTGCATATTATCATAGTATCAATAATTATAATTCTATTTATCTTATTTGTAATATTAGCAAAAAGAAAAAAGAAAATAGGTGAAAGTGAAGAGGAGTAAAAGTGTAAAAGAGGGGTTCAAATTAGTAAACTCCTCTTTTTAATACCTAAATTCATATTAAGGAAGTATTATTTCATTTATATTATTAAAGTCTGTTAAGAAAGGTTCTCTAGGTTGTTTTTGAATATAATGAGAACTATAGGGATTACCATCTACAGTAATATAAACTTTAGATTCGTTATAATACTTTCCCATAGAATTAGTTATTGAAATTAAACTTAGATACTCATATTTAGAATTAATTCCTAAATCGTTTACAAAATTGTGTGAGAAATCAATATAAACCATATAGTCAATATCATTAAAATAGACATAATTAATTCCTGTTTTAGAGCCTATACAAGGAGCAAAATTTTTAGTATACTCTTGAAATTCATTTTCAAATTTTATCTTGGTTGAATCATTGGTGAAAAAATTTATATTTTTATCTATATATGAGATACCATTGATCTTATCATTAGGATAAAAAAATCTTATTTTTTGAGTTAATGATACATTTTCTTTAATTTCTTTTAAAGTAGAAGAAGCTATTAAAATATTATCAGAATAAAAACTAGTTTTAACTAAACCAGTATCTTTAGCATAATAATCTATAGTTTTATTTTTACCATTTATAGTGGTGACTTCAATTACTGATGGAAATGTTTTATAAGAAGTTTGAAGTGGAATATCCACATTAGTTATAGTTCTGTTACTTCCATCAGATAAAGTCCATCGTCTACCTGTAGTTATTGGATTTAATAAAATATAATCTTGTTTATTTGGAGTTTTACCTAAAAAATTTTCACGATAGTGAATTTCATCTTCAGTGAAAATTAGTTTGACACCTAGAATAGTTGATTTATAGATATTTATAATTTCATTTTTACCAGTGTCTATTCGAAATTGCTGTTTTTTATTATTAGTATAATCAGTAAATCTTGTAAAATTAACTAACTTATCACCTGTTCCTTCATAAATATACTTAGAATTCAAAACAATTGGAAAATAATCCTTTGCTAAAAGCATTTAGATCACCTCAAAATTTTACTGTATTTATATTTGGTAATATAATATATGATTTTAAATTAGTAGTGATACTAAAATTCAACTATATATGGAAGTGTTAAAGTCATAGAAGTTCCTTTACCAAGCACGCTAAATATTTCAAGACCATATTCATCTCCATAATTTAGTTTAAGTCTTTTATTGATATTTCTAAGAGCGATTCCTTTAAATTTGCTATTTTTGTCATTTATATAATCATTTAAATCCTTTAGGATAATATCATCAATGCCTGTACCATTATCTGATACAGTCAAGAGTAGGTTATCATTAATATGTTGTCCTTGAATTATGATTTTTCCATCTCCATTACATTCACTTAATCCATGATATATAGAATTTTCAATTAAAGGTTGAATTATCATTTTTATTATTTCACAATTCAAAACCTCTGGTTCAATTAAATTTTCTATATTAAATAATTGGTCAAATCGTATCCTTTGAAGATATATATAGTTGTCAATAATTCTGATTTCATCTTTTAATAAAACTGTATTAACTTTCCTGTTCATGCTATATCTAATGATTGAACCAAAATATTCAGCCATTGTAGAAGTCTCTAAATCATCATTAATCTCGGCCATCATGTGAATAGATTCTAGTGTATTGTATATAAAGTGAGGATTAATCTGATTTTGTAGTTGTCTAAGGTCAAGTTCTTTTTGTTCTATCTTATTTTTATAGTTAATTGTTATTAGATGATTAATTCTGTTTTTCATTTCATTATAAGATTTTACTAATATTCCAATTTCATCATTGCTATTATAGTTAAATTCGAAGCCAAGGTTTAATTCAATATTGCCTTCCATATTTTGAATTAAGGATTTTATAGGATTAAATATCCTTTTTAAAAAGAAAAAAAACAAAACAATAAATAAAATCAAGTAAAAAACTATATTAGTTATAAAAAATATGATATATAAAGTATCTATATGATAAGCATCACTTTTTGGAATGGATGTAACCAAAGCCCAATTGGTAGTAGGAATTTTATTATAGGATATAATGTAATCTGGATTGGTATTAGTATACTTTAAAGTTGGTAAATATAAATAATACTTTATTTCATTAGCAGAAGGAATAAACTTGTTTTCAGCTGTATTTAGAATACAATTACCATTAGAATCAAAAATACTTGTTCCTTGATTAGTAAATGGTAAATCTTTCTTTAGCAAATTCTCAAGGTCTTTTAAAGGCAAAGTAACTAGTACTAAACCATTAAGTTTTTGTGTTTTTATATCTATAATCTTTCTTGCTATAGCTATTGAATGTTCATCATTAGTGGATGTAATTTCAAAAATATTATTTGAATTTATGTTAGAAATAAGTGTGGTTGTTTCAGAAGAAGTTAATGCATCTAAAAACCATTTCTCAGTTGTAGGATTTTTAAGTTTATCATTGGCACTATTTCTTGTTGAAAAGACACCTCTTCCTTTTAAGTCATATAAATATGCACCATTGATGGAATCATTTTGAATTAGCATCATTTCGCATAAATAAGTTAAGTAATTATAATCACTTATACTAAAGGATTTATTCGCTGAAAGAATAGAATGTAGATTATCTATTTCAGGAATAAGTAAGGGATATTTTGAAACGTTAGATATGTTATTTATCTTTTCAGTAAGTTGTTGACTTAAACTTATATTGTAATTTTTAATAAGCTTTTCAGTTTTACTGAATTCGTATTTAGAATATGAATATAGATTTATACTTGTTATTATAAAAAATATAGTATACATAATACTAAAAATGATTAAAGTTAACTTTTTTATGGATAAATTTCTATTTAATTTCATAGTGGCACCTTCTATACTGCTATATTTTTGTAAAATAAAGAATATAATGTAGAAAGAAAAGATATATCTATAATTTAAAAGAATATATTTTTATTGTATAATCTTAATATATATCAATCCTAAAAAATATTCAATGTCTATGAGGAGGAGATTTATGAGAATATTAATCGTAGATGATGATAAAATAATTCGAATGGGGTTAAGTAAAAAAATTAAGCGATTATTCAATGATTATGAGGTTAAAAACCATTTCCAAAATGGATCACTAGCATTTGATTACTTGAAAAAAAATTATAAAGATGTTGATTTAGTAATAACAGATATAAAGATGCCAATAATGACAGGACTAGAACTTATAGAAAAATCTATAGCAGAGCTTAGTAAGGCTCCTGCTTTTATAGTTTTAAGTGGTTATGATGAGTTTAATTATGTTAGGGATAGTATGAAAGCAGGTGCAAATAACTATCTTTTAAAACCTATTAAAGAAGAGGAGTTAAAGGAAGCACTTAGTGATGTTGAGGTGAAAATAAGCAATAACATAAGACAAGATAAAATCTTAAATAAATCAATTGAAATCTTAAAGAAGGATTTTTTTAAGAATATATTATTTTCTAATAAGAATATAAATTATAAAGTAAATAATTCATTACTTGAAAATATGCAGTTAGATGAAAATTATCTTTACAATATGATTGTTATCGAAAGAAAAAAAGAGGATGATAATGTGATATTGAAAAGTTTTATAAAAAATCTAATAAAAAAATATGAATATCTTGAATACTTATTTTTTAATTATGAAGATAGTATATATATGATTTTATATTTCAATGTTAATGCTTGTACAAATGTAAATGATTTAAGAAGAAAAATGGAAAAGGAAACTGATATTTTTGTTGAAAGTGGAAGACTTGTATATATTCTAGAGAAAACAGAAAAAGTGTGGGAATTAAGGGAACAGTCTAGATTGGTAGCTAAAGTTAAGTCAAATATATGCTGTGATTGTAAAACAAAGAAATATTTTTTGAATCAGTCACAAAAGCTTTTAGAAATATTAAAAGAAGATAAAAAAAATTCTAATACTATAGCTGTAGATTTGGCTAAAAAATATATAATTAATAATTTTAATAAAGATATTACTTTAAAGGATGTAGCTTCTGAAGTTTATTTAAGTCATAACTATTTATCAGAGCTATTTAAAAAAGAAGTAGGAGAAGGATTTTATGATTTTTTATCAAAATACAGGATAAAAAAAGCTAAAGAAATTCTTATGACAACAAACTTAAAAGTATATGAAATTGCAGAACATGTAGGATACAGTGATTCAATAACTTTTGGACGAGCTTTTAAAAAAATTACAGGGACTACTCCAAATGGATTTAGAAATAGTAAGGCAAAAATAAATTAAACTGATAAAAAGAGGAAAGAGGGTTTTGTGTGAGTAAATATAATAAAACTATAAAAATATCATGTTTAGTTTTATTAATTTTTATAATTATTATTTGTACAGTTGTAGTTCTTAATAGGAGTGCTAACTTTAGTGAAAGTAAAAATGAATTAGAAGGAACAATTACTTTTATAAGCAATAGAACAGATAAGAGAGAAGAGTTAAATTCATTGATTGAGGAGTTTGAAAAAATACATCCAAAGGTACAAGTTAATTTAGATCTTAAAGGTGATTTTGAGGAAATATTGGAGAGGAAGGCTTCTGTTGGAGAGTTGCCAGATGTTACATTAGTACCAACAGTTATAAGCACAAATGAATATAAAGATTATTTTATTCCTCTAGATGATTTAGGATTTAATGAAGATAATATTTATAGTTATAGTGTTGGAGTTGGTGATGATGAAAAGTTATATAGCTTATCAACTTCAATTGCTTGGCCAGGCATAATCTATAATAAAAAAATATTTAAAGATGCAAATATACAACATATACCTAAAACTATAGATGAATTTTTTGATGCTTGTAATAAAATAAAAACTATAGGAAAAACACCAATTACATTAAATTATAAGCAGTCATGGGCCATGAGTATATGGGTTGATACAGTACCATATTTACTAGATCAAGATATCGAAAATAAAATAGTAATAAATTCTAATGATGTATTAGGTTCTGAAAGTGGTATATATAAATCTTTAGAATTTGCAAGAAATATAGTTAAAAAAGGATACTGTGAAGATGATTTGCTTAATTATGATTGGGAACAGTGTAAAAATGATATTAAAGATGGAAAGATTGCCATGATTAATTGTAGTTCAGATTTAATTTATCAGCTAGAAGATATGGGAATGAATAAAGAAGATATAGGAATATTTCCAATTCCTGAAAGTAAATTTATAAATATAGCTGGAAACTTTAGATTTGGAATTAGTAAAAACACTAAAAATCCAGAGATAGCTAAAGATTTTATGAAGTTTATGTATGAGGAAGATAGATATGCTAAGGCTGTAAATATAATGTCTACATTAAAAAATAATGAAAATAACATGAAAATGATTGAGTCTTTAAAAGAGTTTAATTTACCAATAATAATAGAAGGAGATATGATGAAAAATCAAACAGATGAAGAAAGGAGAATTCATGATAAATATAATAACAATAGAAAGATAACTGGACTTAATTCAAAATATGTACAAAAGTATGTAATAGCTCCAGATGTAAAGGAGATAAGAGAAGAAAGCAATAAAGAGTGGAAAAACTTAAGATAAGCAAAAAATTAACTTTAAATATGAATTATTAACAAAAAGTATGGTATAGAGAACATTTCGTAGACAGGATTAATTTGGAGATATATACTTAGAAAAGCAGAAAAATGCTATATTTTTCAAGTATACGTTTACTAAGAAGGAGGATACTATGACAATAAAGTTTAATGAGAATACAAGGGAGTTCCATCTTTATAACAATAATATAAGTTATATCATAAGGGTAATGGATAAAATAGAGCAGATTGAAAATTTATATTTTGGGAAAAAGATTAAACATAGAAGCTCTTTTAAACACATAATAGAAAGGGAACTTAGACCTTCTTGCAACATGTTTAAAGATGATTATACTTCATCACTAGAGCATATTAAACAGGATTATCCAAGCTATGGCACAACAGATTATAGATATCCTGCATTTTCTATTACAGGTAAAAATGGAAGTAAGATTAGTAATTTTGTATATAAAGGATATGAAATTTTTAAAGGAAAGAGAAAGCTCCAAGGCTTGCCAGCAACTTATGTGGAAGATGAAAAAGAAGCAGAAAGCCTTGAAATAACTTTAGTTGATGAGGTATTAAAAAGCAAACTTATACTTAGTTATACTATTTACAAAGACTTAGATGTAATATGTAGAAACACTAAAATAATAAATATAGGAAAAGAACCTTTCTTTATTGATAGTGCTATGAGTTTAAGCATAGATTTGGCTGACTGCGATTTTGAAATGATTCATACTTCAGGTGCATGGGCTAGAGAATGTCATTTAAGAACAAGAAAACTTGTAGAAGGTGTTCAATCAATTCACAGCTTAAGAGGGGCAAGTAGTCACATGCATAATCCATTTCTAATTTTGAAGAGGCCAGATACTACAGAAAATATTGGAGAATCATATGGTTTTTCATTAGTTTATAGTGGTAATTTTTTAGGTCAAGTTGAAGTTGACCCATATGGAGTTTCAAGGGTTATGATGGGAATTCATCCAGATGAATTTAGATGGAAGCTTAATTCAAATGAAGAGTTCCAAACACCAGAATGTGTGATGGTTTATTCTTCAGAAGGATTAAATAAAATGAGTCAAACTTTCCATAAAATTTATAGGACAAGACTAGCCCGTGGAAAATGGAGAGATAAAGAAAGACCAATTCTTATAAATAATTGGGAAGCCACATATTTTGATTTTAATGAAGAAAAGATTTTATCTATTGCAAAAAGCGCAAAGAATTTGGGCATAGAATTATTTGTACTAGATGATGGATGGTTTGGAAGAAGAAATGATGATAAGACTTCTCTTGGCGATTGGTTTCCTAATCTAGAAAAATTACCAGAAGGAATAGCTGGTTTATCAAAAAAGATTGAAGAAATAGGTTTAAAATTTGGTTTGTGGTTTGAACCTGAAATGGTTTGTTTAGATACAAAAATTTATAAAAAACATCCAGAGTGGGTTATAAATACACCTAATAGAAATATGTCTCATGGGAGAAATCAATTTGTTTTAGATTTTTCACAAGATGAAGTTGTAGAATATATTTTTAACTTAATAGATAAAGTGATAGGAAATTCTAAAATTTCATATATTAAATGGGATATGAATAGGTATATTACTGAAGCTTATTCAAAATCATTAAAAGAAGATACTCAGGGAGAATTGTTTCATAGGTATATACTTGGAGTATATAAATTACTTCAAAAGTTAACAAAAAATTATCCAGATATATTAATAGAATCTTGTGCAGGAGGTGGGGCAAGATTTGATCCAGGAATGTTATATTATGCACCACAAGCTTGGGCAAGTGATGATACAGATGCAATAGAAAGACTTAAGATACAATATGGAAGTTCTATTATTTATCCTTTAAGTTCTATTGGAAGTCATGTATCAGCTATTCCAAATCATCAGGTAGGACGTATTACACCTCTTGAAACAAGAGGAAATGTTGCACTTTTTGGAACTTTTGGATATGAATTAAATTTAAATTCTATTACAGAGGAAGAAAAGAAGATTATTAAAGAGCAAATTAGGTTTTTTAAAGAGAATAAACTACTTTTGCATCATGGAGATTTCTATAGATTAATGAGTCCATTTCAAGGAAATGAAACCTCATGGATGGTAGTTTCAGAGGATAAAAAGAAAGCTATTGTAGGCTATTATCAAATTTTAAGTAGACCAAATGAAAAGTATAATCGAATAAAACTAAAAGGATTAAATCCAAATAAGCTTTATTCCATAGAAGGCAGAGAAGAAAATTACTATGGAGATGAGCTGATGAATTTAGGAATTATATTATCTAAGGATTATACAGGGAAGATTAGAGAATACTATGAAAGAAAACATGAAGATTTCATGTCTAAATTATTTGTATTAAATGAGGTAAGGGATACTTAAGATGGAAACTAAAATCAAGGATAAAGAAATAAAAAGGGTAGTAAATATTTTTTCTGCAAATTCAGTTTTAAATAGCTTAGGAAATACTATAATAGGCAATACCTATATATTATTTATATCAAATACTAAAGGATTTTCAGATGGGCAGATTAGCCTTATAGTAGGAATTTTGCCACTAATAACCGTAGTTACCTTTTTTGTTTGGGGAATCATAATAGATAAATATAAAAGATTGTTATTAATAAATAAGTTTGTAAATATCGTGAATATTACAACATTAGCTGGACTTGTATGGGTAGATAATTTTTATTTGTTTTTTATATTAAATTTAATAAGAAATGTTTTAATGCAACCAGGGGGAGTAGTTAATGAAGAATATCTCTTAAATTTATCTAATAAATATGGTGTTACTTTTGGTAAGATAAGAGTCTTTTCAACTATTGGTTTTGGACTCGCAGGAGCAATATGTGCTATAGCGTTAAGGTTCATGAGCCCAGAAAAAACCATAATGATATCAAGTATTTTTATCATAGCTAATATAATAGTTCTTTTTTTCTTACCAGAGATAACAAAACCACCAAGAGAAGATGATAAGGGTGAAAAGGTTAAAATTAAAGAGTTATTTAAAAATAATGACTATAGAATTTTCATCCTAACATTTTCATTATTAACAGCCGTAATTTGTTCGTCAACTGGGTATGGTGTACCTATGATACTTATAAAGTTAAATGCACCAAACTTCTATATTGGAATGCTACCAATACTTATGATAAGTTTTGAAGCAATTCTTTTGCCTTGTGTTGAGAAATTTGAAATTTATAAAAATGTTAATCGTGTATTAAGAATAGCATGTTTATTTCTTATAATTAGATGGACCATTATAGGAATGGCAAATTCATATATGATAATAGTTGTAGTAACTTTGATGCATGGCATAATCAATGGACTTTTAATTCCATTACCTAATAAGGTTATATGGGATGTGGTTCCTAAAGAGGATCATTCCACAGCTATCATAATGAATAACTTATTCTCATTCACGATTTTCCCAGGAATTATAAATTTAATTACAGGTTATATTGCTGTTATATATGGAGTACATAGCTACGGCTTTGTTTACCTTGCACTTACTCTAGTAAGTTTAGGTATACTAATTAAATTCAAAATAAATAATAGAGCTATCAATGAATAGAAGGGATGAGGGGTATGGAATTTAGCATAAATGAAGAGATGCTTAAAAATTCAATTATTAATAAAGGCAATGTTATAAGAATTAAAAAGCTTTTTAATAAAGCAAAAAGTGGTGAAGATATAAGGATTGGATTCTTTGGAGGGTCTATAACTCAAGGATGTCATGCAACTACTCATGAAAACTCCTATGCAAATAGAACCTATAAGTGGTTTAAAGAAAAATTTAAAGATGTCAAAGTAGAGTATATTAATGCAGGAGTCGGAGCAACAGGCTCCATTATTGGAGTTCATAGAGTTAAGGAGCAGATGTTAGATTTTAATCCTGATATAGTGTTTATAGATTTTGCAGTAAATGATAAAGAAAATATTTATAACAAAATAGCTTATGAAAGCTTAATAAGAAGAATATATACATCTGAAAGTAAACCAGCTATAGTAGAAGTTTTTATGAGCACAGATGTTGGACACAATGTGCAAGATCAACAGATTAAAATTGGTGAAAAATATAATATACCAATGATAAGCTATAGAAATTCAATTTATAATGAAATGATTAAAGGAAAATTGATATGGGAAGAAGTAGCAACAGATAATGTACATCCTAATAATTTAGGTCATAAAATAATTTCAAGATTATTAACTAATTTTTTAGAAGGTATTTATAACGAAGAGGATTCAAATAAAGAAGAATTAGGTTTAGGTGAAACCATCTTTGGAGACAAATATATAAGTGGTAAGATTTTTAATAATAATAACATTGTGGTTAAAGAAAGAGTAGGTTTTTTAGAAGATAACGAAGGATTTCAAGTATTTGGAAATGGGTGGAAGTATAATTCAACTATAAGTGATGTAGGAAAATTGACTGTGGAATTAGAAGGTAAAAGTATTTATCTATTATATAAAAAGAGTGTTTGTGAAACAGCTGCAAGAATATTTGTAAAAGTTGATGATGGACAGAAAGGAATATTAGATACCTATTTTGAAGATGGCTGGGGGGATTATTCAGAAACACATCTTTTAGTAGATGAAGAGGAAACTTGTAAACATAAAATAGAAATAACTGTTTTAGATGATGATAAAACTAATGAAATTTCTATTATGGGATTTTTAGCATCTTAGAATTAGGAGGAAAAGAGATGTACTTAGATGATCTGAATAAGGACAAGTATACATTAATTGAAGCCAATGATTGCAATTATGAGTTTAATGGAAGAATAGATTTTCAAAACAAAAAAGCACCAACTATGATTTATGCAGGTAGTCTTATAAAAACTAAATTTCAAGGTACAACATTAAAAATTGCTATAAAGAATAATCATCTTTCTTGTGAAAATGCTATTGGTTATATAATCGATGGAACTATTCATGGAAAGGCTATAATTGATGAAGAAAATAAAGATATAGTATTAGAAATAATTAATGGTTTAGAGAACAAGACCCATGATTTGATTTTATATAAAAGATCTGATTCATACCATTACTTTGATTTCTATGGGGTGATTTTAGATAAAGGATGTACAATACTATTTCCAGGTACCAGATTAAAAAGAAGAATGGAGTGTTTTGGAGATTCTATTTCAGCAGGAGAACTTTCAGAAGCTATTGATTATGTAGGAAAAGAAGATCCAGAAAATCATGATGGTAGATATTCTAATGCATGGTATTCTTATTCTATGATGACAGCAAGAAATTTAAAGGCTGAGATTAATAATAATGCACAAGGTGGATTAGCAGTCTTAAATGGAACAGGATATTTTCGAGAAGGAGAATATTTAGGACTTGAATTTACCTATGATAAATTAAGGTACAACCCTCAGCTTGGATACTGCAATAGTTGGGACTTTTTAAAGTTTACACCACATGTAGTAATTATGGCATTAGGTCAAAATGATGCTCATCCAGATAATTATATAAATGCAGATAAAGAAAGAAGACATATTTGGAAAGAAAAGTATAAAGGGATAATTAAAGATTTGAGAAGTAAGTATCCTAATGCTCTATTTGTGGTTATTACAACTATATTATGTCATGACAAAGGCTGGGATGAAGCACTTGATGAAATGGTAGAAGAACTTGAAGATACAAAGATTGTAAGATATTTATTTAAAAGAAATGGAATAGGAACTCCAGGTCATGTAAGGATTCCAGAAGCTGAAGAAATGGCAAATGAGCTTACAAATTTTATTGAATCTTTTGGAGAAGAAATTTGGAAATAATTTAATTAGATTTATAGGAGGAGAATATGATGAGTAAGGTAAAAATATTAGGTGAAGAGTTAAGAAATATGCCTTGGCAAGAAAAGCCAGAAGGATTTGATGGAGTTGTATGGAGGCATAGCGGAAATCCAATAATAAACTGGAATCCTACAAAAAAGGCAGCAAGAATTTTTAATAGTGCTGTAGTACCATATGAAGATGGTTTTATTGGAGTATTTAGAGCAGATCATAAACATGGAAAGCCTCAGTTACATTTAGGAAAGAGTAAAGATGGACTTGCTTGGGATATAGAAGATGAAGAAATTCATTGGAAGGATGAAGAGGGGAAAGACTATCAGCCTAATTATTCTTATGATCCAAGACTTGTAAAGATAGATGATACCTTTTATATAATTTGGTGTGCAGATTTTGGAGGGGCAGCTTTAGGGCTTGGAATGACTAAGGACTTTAAAAAGTTTACAAGACTTGAGAATCCATTCATACCTTTTAATAGAAATGGAGTATTATTTCCAAGAAAGATTGGGGATAAATATTTACTTTTAAGTAGACCTAGTGATAGTGGACATACTCCTTTCGGAGATATATTCATAAGTGAAAGTCCAGATTTAGTCTACTGGGGAAAGCATAGAAGAGTTATGTCAAAAGGTGGCTCAGGCTGGTGGCAAGGAACTAAGATAGGTGGAGGAGCTATTCCTATAGAAACTTCAGAAGGTTGGCTATTATTTTATCATGGTGTTTCAGGCACATGTAATGGCTTTGTTTATAGTATAGGAGCTGCTATTTTAGATATAGATAATCCTTCAAAAGTACTTTATAGAACAAGAGATTATTTATTAACACCTGAAAAAGATTATGAAACTACAGGCTTTGTACCAAATGTAGCATTTCCATGTGCAACACTTCAAGATGCAGCAACAGGAAAGATAGCTATTTATTATGGAGCTGCAGATACTTATGTTTCAGTGGCATATTCAGAAGTAGATGAATTGGTTAGATATATAAAGAGTAATTCTGAACTTGCGTATGGAGATGATTTAGAATTTAGATAATAGTTTATATGAAAATTTTGCCTAACTTATTATTGTTAATATCTATTTCATAGAGTACAATTAATTTTAGAATTACACAATAAAATGTTAGTTAGGAGATAGATGTTTTAGTGTTTACGCAAGTTAAAAGTACAAAAGTATATGAACAAATAATAGATCAATTTAAAGCTATGATTGCAAATGGCACATTAAAAAAAGGTGATAAATTACCTTCTGAAAGAGAGCTTGTAAATCAGCTAGGAGTAAGTAGATCAGCTATAAGAGAAGCTTTAAGTGCACTTCAAATGATAGGTTTTGTTGAATCAAGGCATGGTGAAGGCAACTTTATAAGAGAGAATTTTGAAGAGAGTTTAATAGATCCATTTTTGCTTATTTTCATGCTAAATGGAAGTGATAAAGAACAAATTTTGGAATTAAGAAGAGTTATAGAGGTTGAAACAGCAGCATTAGCTGCAAAAAAGATCACAGATAAAGAAATAGAAGAGCTTACAGAGTGCTTAAACAAATTGAATGAGGTAGAGGCTGAAGAAGAAAAAGTAAAATATGATAAGAAGTTTCACTATAATATAGCAAAAGCTTCAAAAAATATCTTAATAGTTAATATGCTAAATGCAGTATCTTCATTAATGGATTCTTTTATCAGTGAAGCTAGAGGTAAAATTTTAATGGTAGAAGAAAATAGGAGTATATTAATGGAGCAACATAAAGCTATACTTGAGGGATTAATTAAACATGATAGTAAGATAGCTTCAAAGGCAATGAGTGAGCATTTAGATTTAATTTATGAATATAATATAAAAAAATAGAAAAAAGAAAGTATGCTGATTTAAGTTAGCATACTTTCTTTCGTTTTTTATAGGAGTATGAAATGATCGTACTATTTTCAATAATTACAAAATAATGGAGAAAAATTATCAAATTAATATTTTAAGATAGGTAATATATAATTTTTTACAAAAAAGTATGTGAAATTAGCCAAAGATATAGAAATATTTAGAAAAGTATGATACTTTTAATATAGTGGTCAGACCACTAGACCAGTAAATAAAATATGGGAGGTACTATTAAATGGAAATATTAGTTTGTATTAAGCAAGTTCCAGGAACAAGCAAAGTTGAAGTAGATGAAAAAACAGGAGTGCTTAAAAGAGATGGTGTGGATTCAAAAATGAATCCTTATGATTTATATGCCTTAGAAACTGCTTTAAAAATTAAAGAAAAAAAAGGTGGAAAGGTAGCCGTTATTAGTATGGGACCACCTCAAGCAGAGTCAGTTATTAAAGAAGCTTATATGATGGGTGCTGATGAAGGAGTACTACTTTCAGATAGAAAGTTTGCAGGAGCTGATGTTTTAGCAACTTCTTATACCATATCTCAAGGTGTTAAAAAAGCTGGTAACTTTGATTTGATTCTATGTGGGAAACAAACAACAGATGGGGATACAGCACAAGTTGGACCAGAAATGGCTGAATATTTAAAAATTCCGCATATAGCTAATGTTAGAAAGATTATAGAAGTAAAAGAAAAATCAGTAGTAGTAGAAATGGACATGCCAAATACTTTAGAAGTTGTAGATATAAAATATCCTTGTTTATTAACAGTAGAAAAAGATATTTTTGAACCTAGACTTCCTTCCTACAAAAAGAAAATAGAAACAAAAGATAGAGAAATAAAAGTATATGGATTAAGTGATTTTGAAGATAAAAATGAAAATATGTATGGATTAAATGGTTCACCAACTCAAGTAGAAAGAATATTCCCACCATCTGTGAATTCAGATAAAGAAACATGGAATGGAAATAGTGATGAGCTATCAGGGAAACTATTTAATAAATTAAAAGAAATGAAATTTGTTTAAAAAAGTAGAAGGATTTAGTGTTAGGAGGAACTATAATGGGAAAGTTAGTTATTAATGAAAATAAATTAAATGATAAAGTTATAGAAGAATTAGTTAAAATATGTCCATTTGGTGCAATGGAAAGAAAAGAAAATAAACTTGAGATTTCAGCTGGATGTAAAATGTGTAGGTTATGTGTTAAGAAAGGACCAGCTGGAGTTGTTGAATTTGTAGAAGAAGAGAAAGTATTAATAGATAAAAGTCTTTGGAGAGGAATAGCAGTATATGTTGACCATGTAGATGGAGATATACATCCAGTTACATATGAGCTAATTGGAAAAGCAAAAGAGCTTGCAAGCAAAATAAATCATCCAGTTTATGCAGTATTTATTGGAAAAAACATAAAAGAAAAGGCAGAAGAATTACTTCATTATGGAGTTGATGAGGTATTTGTGTATGATGATGATGAGTTTAAATATTTTAGGATAGAACCTTACACAAAGGCCTTTGAAGATTTTATAAATAGCAATAAGCCTTCCACTATATTAGTTGGGGCAACAACAATTGGAAGATCATTAGCTCCTAGAATTGCAGCTAGATTTAGAACAGGATTAACAGCAGATTGTACTATACTTGGCATGAAAGAAAATACAGACTTAGTTCAAATAAGACCAGCTTTTGGTGGAAATATAATGGCGCAAATAATTAATCCTAATAATAGACCACAACTTGCTACAGTAAGATATAAAGTTATGAATGCACCTGATAGAAGTGAAGAAAAAAGTGGAAAAATAAGTTTATGTAAAATAGATGAAGTAACTTCTAATATTGAAGTATTAAAGGTAGTGAAAAAAGAAATTGAAGAAAGTATAGCTGATGCTGAAATTATAGTATCTGTTGGTAGAGGAATAAAGTCAGAAAAAGATTTAGAGTTTATAAAAGAATTTGCTAATTCAATAGGAGGACAAGTAGCAGGTACTAGACCTTTAGTTGAAAATGGTCTCATTGATGCAAAACATCAAATTGGATTAAGTGGAAGAACAGTAAAACCTAAATTGATTTTTGCTATAGGAATTTCAGGTGCAGTTCAATATACAGCTGGTATGAATAATTCAGATTGTATAATAGCTATTAATAAAGATCCTAATGCTGCAATATTTAATGTTGCTCACTATGGTATAGTTGGAGATTTATATGAAATAATACCTAAATTAGCTGAAAAAATAAGAGCTTAAGGATTTTATAAGGAGGATATTGCTATGAGTTTAGATAAATATAAAAAAATAGATGGAAAAGATATTGAATATTTAAAATCAGTATTAGGACAAGATAGAGTTTTATCAGGAGATGAAATTAGTGAAGATTTTAGCCATGATGAATTAGGTGGAATAAGTAAAATGCCTGAAGTTTTGGTTGAAGTATTAACAACAGAAGAAGTTTCAAAAGTAGTTAAATATGCATATGAAAATAATATTCCAGTTATTCCAAGAGGTTCAGGAACAGGTCTTGTTGGAGCTTCAGTTCCTATACATGGCGGAATTATGATTAACATGTGCAAGATGAATAAAATATTAGAGATAGATGAAGAAAATCTAACTTTAACAGTAGAACCAGGAGTTCTTTTAATGGAAATTGGAGATTATGTTAAGGAATATGATTTATTCTATCCACCAGATCCAGGAGAAAAGTCAGCAACAATAGCAGGAAATATAAATACAAATGCAGGTGGAATGAGAGCTGTAAAATATGGAGTAACTAGAGATTATGTAAGAGGACTAGAACTAGTACTTCCAACAGGAGAAATCATAGAAGTTGGAGGCAAGGTTGTAAAAAATAGCTCAGGATATAGCATAAAAGATATGGTTTGTGGATCGGAAGGAACTCTTGCGATAGTTACAAAAGCTATATTAAAGTTAATTCCAGCACCAAAAAAATCAATAAGTCTATTAGTTCCATTTCCTAATTTATCTTTAGCGATAGAAACAGTTCCAAAGATAATAAAATCAAAAGTAATACCTACATCAATAGAATTCATGGAAAGAGATGTAATCCTTGCAGCAGAAGAATTCTTAGGAAGAAAATTTCCAGATAACACAGCAGATGCTTATCTATTATTAACATTTGATGGTAATAGCACAGAAGAAATAGAGAAAGATTATGAAGGCGTAGCAAATATAGTTTTAAATGAAGGTGCATTAGATATATTTATAGCTGATACAGATGAAAGAAAAGAAGCCATTTGGTCTGCTAGAGGAGCATTTTTAGAAGCAATTAAAGCATCTACAACTGAAATGGATGAATGTGATGTTTGCGTTCCAAGAAATAAAGTAGCTGATTTTATAAACTACACATATGATCTTCAAAAGGAGTTTAATGTAAGAATAAAGAACTTTGGTCATGCTGGAGATGGAAATCTTCATGTTTATATATTAAAAGATAAAATGACAGAAGAAGAATGGAATAAAAAATTATCACAAGTCTTTAACTGCATGTATGAAAAAGCTAGGGAATTACAAGGACAGGTTTCAGGAGAACATGGTATAGGATTTGCGAAGAAACCTTACTTAAAAGATCAGATAGGAAATGTTACTTCTATACTGATGAAAAATATAAAACAAGCATATGACCCTAAAAATATCTTAAACCCAGGAAAGATATGTTAATATTATAAAAATAATTAAAGAGCGTCACCTAACTTTAGAAAAATTTTCAGTTAGGTGGCTTTTTTAGATATAGAAAAAAGATGTATCAGCATTTTGATACATCCCTAAATTTACTATAATTCCTAAATTAAATTTTCTATTTCTACCTTTAGATCAACTTCAGCATCATAATTAATATCTGAAATAGCAAATCCAAAAAGGTTGAAAAATTCATTTTCAAATCCATCAATATCAGTTAGATCATTAATATTATCACTATTAATTTGATTCCAGATATCTAAGACTTCTTTTTGAACATCATTTCTCATTTCTAAGTCATCAAGGCGTATTCTTCCTTTTGAATCTAATAAGACATCTTTTTTATAAAGGAAATCTGAAAATAATCTATACATTTGTTCTATACAACCTTCATTTATAGATTTTTCATCCATAACTTTATTAAGTATTGATATATATAATGGAAGAACAGGTATAGCCAAACTTGATTGTGTAACAAGAGCTTTATTAACTGCTACATATGCATTACCATTAGATTTTGAAAGTAATTCATTTAATTCATGTGCTGATTTTTCTAAATTTTCCTTAGCTTTTCCGATTGTACCAGATCTATATATAGCATGGGTTATATCTGGCCCAATGTAAGAGTAGGCAATTGTTTTTGCACCATCAGCTAAAACATTTGATTCACTAAGAGCTTCTATCCAAAGCTTCCAATCTTCTCCACCCATAACCTTTATAGTTTCTTCTATTTCTTCAGAAGTTGCTGGTTGAATTTTTGTATTAGATATGACTTTAGTATGAAAATCAACTGTTTTATTTTCATAAGCATCACCTATTGGTTTTAAAGTAGAGTTATAAACTTTGTCTGAATTAGGATCCTTTCTTCTAGGAGAGGCTATGCTATATATAACAAGATCTACTTTTCCAAAAGTATTTTTAATAGATTCAATAGTTTTTTCTTTTGTTTCCTTTGAAAAAGCATCTCCATTAATTGTTATAGATTGAAAACCATGTTTTCTTGATTGTTCTTGAAAAGCAGCTGTATTATACCATCCAGCAGTTGCAGGTCTGTTATTAGTTGCAGGTTTTTCAAATACAACACCAATAGTATCAGCATTCATACCAAAGGTTGATACTATTCTTGAAGCTAACCCATATCCAGTTGAGGCACCAAGTACAAGAACTTTCTTAGAACCACTAATTTTACCTTTTTTCAAAGTGTAGTCAATTTGAGTTAATACATTATTTTTACAGCCTTCTGGATGTGCTGTTATACATATAAAGTCTTTAAATCTAGGTTTTATTATCATAAAATTCCTCCTAATGTAAATGGATATTATATAAATCCCTCGTTATAAATATTAACATAAAGTTAATTAATTAAAAAGTTAATATTACTCTATTTCCATAAACATTCAGATACACTTATTTCAGAAAATGTTGCATTAAATGATGAATTAGAAGGACTACAAGCATAAATACCAAAGTTTACTTCAGTATCACCTTGAAATAAATGAAAAATTCTCATTTGTTTAAATGATTTGCCATCAATAGAATTTTCAATATAAAAATCACTTTCTCTACGGCTTAATCTATAATACATAGATTTAATACTGTCGACTATATCAGTAGTAGCCCAATCAGAAAATCCATTATTAGTAACAACACTTCCTAATCTTTGATATTCTTCATTTTCATATTCAATAGATGCTTTGAACCAATTTTTACTATCTTGATAGATAATAACTCCACATTGATCAAATTGCTTTTTACTATCAAAATCAGTTTTAACAGTAAATGAAAAATATTTTTCATCTGTTTTTATTAACAATGCAGGTGCATTATCATTTCTAAATCCATAATATGTTCTTTGCCAAAGATCTGTATTTTTTTCTGTTACGATAGTAATTTTATTTTTATTAATTTCAAATTTTTTAGGCTTATTAATCCAGAAAGTTTCTGTATAATTGAAATTTAACATGATTACATACCTCCATTTATAAGAGTACAACTCACAATTTGCAATATAAAAAATAAAGTGTGAGCTGAAATTATAATTGTCATTTACCATATTATACCATATTTTTTTACCCTAATTCTATCTAAAAAATTATCTTGGTTAAATTATATGTTGAAATTATATTAATGAATAAATAAAACCTTAAAAGAAGATATTGACAAAAGTGATGTTATTAAATACAATATGTATTGTGTATATACTGTGTATTAACAATATAAACAGTTGAGAAAGAGGAATTCAAATGAAGATTATTGTAACTAATGTTTCAGAGCAACCCTTGTATCAGCAAATAAAAGAACAAATAAAATCTGCAATAATTTCTGGAGAGTTAAAAGAAGGAGAAACATTACCTTCAATAAGAGTACTGGCAAATGATTTACGTGTTAGTGTTCTTACCACAAGAAGAGTATATAGTGAACTTGAAGAAGAAGGATTTATTATAACTCAAGCTGGAAAAGGCTCCTTTGTTGCACCAGGAAATCTTGAACTTTTAAGAGAGTCTAAAAGGCGTATGGTAGAAGATAAGTTAGCAGAAGCTTGGGAAACAGCACGTTCTCTAGGAATTTCTAGGGATGAATTGTATTCTATGATGGATATTATTTTTGAGGAGGATAAAAATGAGTAATATTTTAGAGATTGAAGGTTTAGAAAAAGATTATGGAGCATTTAAATTAAATAATGTTAGTTTTTCATTACAAGAAGGGTGTATTACTGGTTTTATAGGAGTAAATGGAGCTGGAAAAACAACAACTATAAAATCAATTCTTGGTCTTGTTTTAAAAGATGGTGGAAGTGTTAAACTATTTGGAAAAGAAATTGCTAAAAATGAGCAGGAGTTAAAGAATCATATAGGTGTAGTTTTAGATGAAGGATGTTTTTATGAAGAGATGACTCTAAAAGAAATGAAAAATGTTATAGCTCCAGCTTATACGAATTGGGATGAAAATGTATTTGAAAATTATATAAGTCGTTTTGGGTTAAAGCTTAATCAAAAAATATCAACATTATCAAAAGGAATGAAGATGAAATATAGCATAGCATTGGCTCTTTCTCATCATGCAGATTTACTTATAATGGATGAACCAACAAGTGGGTTAGATCCTTTAATTAGAAGTGAAATTCTTGATATAGTCCTAGAATTTATAAAAAAAGAAGGAAAAAGTGTGTTCTTTTCAACACATATAACTTCAGATTTAGATAAGATAGCTGATGTGCTTATTTTAATAGATAAAGGTGAAATTCTGTTAAATGAAGAAAAAGATTTGATATTAGACACTTATGGAGTAGTTAAAGGTGATAATAGCCTTTTAACTGATGAAAATAGAAAAATGTTTTTAAACATAAAAGAAAGCAGATATAATTTTGAAGCCATTACAAATAGAAAGAATGAAGTGCGTAAATACATGGATAGTGTGTTAATTGAAAGACCAACAATTGAAGATATTATGCTTGCTCATATAGGAGGAGAAAGATATGTTGTTTAGTTTGTTAAAAAAAGATTTCATTTTAGCTAAAAAATATTTAATATTCTTTATTATTTATGCTGTTGTAATGCCAGTTGTATTTAATATGACAGATACACAAGTTAAAGGAACTTCTACATTTATTTATATTGCTATACTTTTAGAATATATGATGCTAAGTACAGTTTGGACTAGTGAAGAGAAAAATAAAGGGTCTATGCTTTTATGCACAACACCTTATACAAGAAAAACATTAGTAAAAGAAAAGTATCTTTTTGTATTATCAGTATTTATGTTGAATTTTATATTATATACTGCTACAACATTATTTCTTCCTATAGGTATGGAAAAGCTTAGCATTTTAGAATTTGGTATAGCATTGTTATTTAGTGCAATAATATTTGGAATATATATACCGATTTTATACAAATTTGGTCTTCAAAAAACAAGATATATAGGTATGATAATACTATTTGTTACAATTTTTGGTACCCCTAAATTATTGAGTTGGATGAGTTTAAATCATATAAGCATAAATTTCAATCTTTCTAATATGAGTATGACTTTAAATAGTTTAATTTATTTACTTGCCTTATTTATTGGATTAATTTCAATGTATATATCTATGGGAATTTATGCTAAGAAAGATTTATAATTTAAATACTTATACTTATATCAGATAATTTTTATTGATATGGTATGAGTATTTTTTAGTCATTTAATTTAGGGACACTCAAAAAAATAACAAGTCAATCCGCCAGTCTATTTTCCATCATCCTGTGTCAGCAGATTGCCTGATGAAAAATATTCATGGCAAATTTGGACTCGCTATTTATTTTCATGTCCCTTAGTTAGATTTTTTAATAGGTATCCATACTTCACTTAAATAATTATCACTACCAATATATTCATTAGAATACCACTCCAATTCAGGTCCATCTGCATGTTCATAACCTGAATTTGGGAACCATTCTGTGAAAACTCTCTTCCATACATCTTGTTGTGCTTCAGGAAGTTTTCCGCGACATTCAAATTTTACCCATGTAAGTTCAGGAACAGTTAACTCAACTAACTCTTCAGGTAATTTACTATCAGATTCTACAGCTATCATATAATCGAAATCATCTTTTCTGAAATTATAACATACTCCATAAAATTCTGGATTTTTATGTTTTCCTAACTTTATAATTTTTTCATCAGTTTTGTTTTCACATACTTCATCCCACATTTTAGGTATAAGTTTAAAATTTTCTCCATCAATTGTTGTTATTGGTTTACTTACACCAACAAGTCTAAATTCTTTAAGTTGTTCAATACGATAATTCATTTCTTCTACTCCTTTAACAGTTAATTTGAAAGAGATTTTTGGAAATGATTTTAATAATGAACCTTTCTTTTTTGCCTCACTTGGTTTTAATCCATGTAGATTTTGAAATGCTCTTGCAAAAGAAACTGGAGAATCATAACCATATTTAAGTGATACATCAAGTATTGTTATATCTGTCTTTTGCAAATCAAAAGCTGCTTGTGTTAATCGTCTTCTCCTAATATATTCTGCTAAAGTTACATCAGCAATAAAAGAAAACATTCTTTGAAAATTATAATTAGAGCAACAAGCCTTTTGGGCTATGATTTCATTATCTATTTCACCATCAAGATTTTCTTCAATGTAATTAAGTGCAGAATTCATTTTATCAAGCCATTTCATATATTTCATCTCCTTCATGAGTAAATCATACTAAATATCAGTATTTTAATCGCAACTTTTCTTGCACAAATTTATCATAATAATCAATTAAGAATGTCTATATTAATATTACTTATAAATGTATAAAGTGTAAATATGTGATGCAATAAACTGAAATTAATACGATTATAAAGGAAAAAATTATGTGGGTATTAATAAACACAGTTAATAGAAAATTATTATGTCTTTTTTATTGTAAAGTATTATTAAAAAAATATAAACAAATTTTAATATATATAAACTAAAATTACTACATTTACTAGTTAACGTTTACAGAAGTTGTGGGCATAAATATAATTTAAATGTACAAGGAAATAAATAATAAATTAACTTATATTTATGGGGGGAAAGAAATGAAAAAGACCAAATTAACTAAACTTATAGCAGTTGCTATTATAGCATCTATTAGTGTAACATCATTCACAGGTTGTGGGAGCAGCAGTAAAAAAACACAAGAAAACAAGCCAAGTGTTGAAGAGAGTGTGTCAAAGGTAGAAACTACTTTAAAAAATGCAAAACTTGATGGAGAAGAAGCTCCATCAGATGGAACTACACTTACTACTATGATGACTTTTACTCCAGCACCAGCAGGGCATGGAAATCCAGCTGTAAATGGTGGACCAGATTGGTCTATGGAACCCATTATGTATGACTATCTATGTGGATATAGTTCTCAGCCAGAAAAAACTTTCAAACCTTCATTGTTAGATAGTTATGACTTTAAAGATAAAGTATTAACATTAAAATTAAAACAGGGATTAAAATGGAGTGATGGTAGTCCGCTTAATGCAGATGATTTACTATGTAATTTATTTATGGATATGACAGTAAATAAGATTGCATATTATGCAGAAAGTGTAACAAAACTAGATGATGTAACTGTACAAATTAAATACAATACTGATGCATCTCTTATTTTGGATTATATGTTAAAATCTCCAATTAGATATGCTCAAAAGGTTTATGGAAAATGGGCAGATACTTTTAAAGATGCCTTTACTAACAATAGAGAAATTAAATCAGATGGAAATTATAAATTTACCAAAGAAGGTGATGATAAGGTAGCTGCAGCTACAGTTGAATTTGATAATTATTTACCTGATATAAAACAAGCTTTATGTTCAGGTCCATATATGCCAACTACAGTAACATCTTCAGAAATGATTTTTGAAAGAAACCCTAACTATAGAACTAAGATGAAAATAGAAAAGATTAAGGGAATTAGGCCAACAAGTACTGAATCTCAAGCAGTTGCTGTTATGAATAAAGAATATGATGCAGAAGGTATGGGATTGTCTTTAGATATGGCTCAAAAGGTTGCAGAAAATAATAAGGATACAATTAGACAAATGTTAATTCCTGAATATAGTGAACTTGGATTCTGTTTTAATATTAATAAAGCACCTACAGATGATGTAAAAGTTAGAAAAGCTATTGCTTATATTATAGATAAAGCACAAATTGCACCAGTATCTGAACCAGGCATGAGAGTTGGAGATCAGTATGGATTAGGTTTACCACCTTCAATTAGAGATAAATACTTTGATAAAGATTTCTTAAATGGGTTAGAAGACTATACTGTAAATACTGATAAGGCTAAACAATTATTAAAAGATGCCGGATGGAAAGAAAGTGGTGGAAAATGGGTTGATGCAAGTGGACAATCTCCTGAAATTAAGATAGCAGGTGTTGGAGAATTCCCAGCTTATGTAGTTATGGGTGAAGCAGCAACTAATATGTTAAAAGATTTTGGGCTTAATGCAACCTTTACACCAAAAGAATCAGCTGCCTATAACGATTATGCTACATCTGGGGATGCATCTATGGTAATTGATGGATTTGGAAGTACTACAGGAACACAACACCCATTTGAAGCTTATGACTCTTTATCATGGTATGGAAAGAGAATGAATATAAAAAATCCTGATAAAGGAGACCAAGTATACAAAGATCCTGTTACAGGAGAAGATTTCAAATATACAGAAAAATTGCTTGAATTATTTAGAACTAAAAATGATAGTGAAGTAACAGAAAAGGCAAAGGATTTTGCAAAATTCTTTAATGATGCTATGTATTTTGTTCCAATAACAGAAAAATTTTATATTTATAGAATTCACAATAACAAGCTTTCTATGGCACCAGCTGAAACTGGAAAAGAGTTAAGTGATTTCTACTGGTCTGGAACTACTAGTGCACTTCTTGGAAAGATGCTTAGAGACAATCAAGTATATTACATTAAATAGCTATTATTAGTATATCTCAAAGACGGATTGCCTTGAGATATACTAATAAATTAAAAAAGGAGGAAGAAAAATGAAAAAGTTGCTGACATGTATATTTACTATGTTAACATCACTACTTTTAGTGTTTTTTGTAATACAAGCCATGCCAGGAAATCCAGTAGAAACATTAACACAAGAATATATGAGAACTAGTGGTATGCAATATGACCAGGCTTACCCAAAGGCCAAAATAGCTTTAAATTATGATCCAGATACTCCTTTAATGGATAGATTTGGTCAATATGTTAAAGGAATTGTAACAGGAAATTTGGGACAATCTATGTCTTATAAAGAACCTGTTATATCAATAGTTTTAGGAGCATTACCTTGGACTCTTTTAGTATGTTCTATATCTCTGTTCTTATCTTTTATTGTGGGAGTAATAATTGGAATATATGTAGCTTGGAAGCGGAGTAATGTATTAGATGGAGCTGTCACAGGATATCAAGCATTATTTGGATCCATTCCAGATTATATAGTAGCTTATCTTTTAGTATTACTATTTTCAGTATTTTTGGGAGTTTTGCCATCAAAGGGAGCCTATGATTCAAATATTTCACCAGGATTTACTGGAGCATTTATTTTAAGTGTTCTTCAACATGCAATTTTACCAGTACTAGCATACTTTTTAACAACTTTAGCAGGATGGATAATGGGAATGAAAGCAAGTTGCATGAGTGTTCTTGGTGAAGATTATATAAATTATTCAAAAGCAAGAGGTCTTTCCAATAAGCGTATTGTATTTAGTTATTTAGGGAAAAATGCAATATTGCCAATGGTAACAAGTGTTGCAATATCTTTTGGAATGATGTTTGGGGGATCTCCTCTTATAGAAAATTTATTTGTATATCCAGGAGTTGGGTATTATTTAGCAACAGCGATATCTAGAAGAGACTATACTTTGATGGAAGGTATGTTCTTAATGATAATAATAATGGTATTATTGTCAGGTTTATTTGCAGAATTTTTATATACTAGGTTAAATCCAAGGTTAAGGGAGAAGTAATTATGAGTAGTTCATTAAGTGCAAACAATAAGACTAAAATTAATGCCTTTTCCAAAGAAGGTACACTTTCTAATTGGTTTAAGGAATTTTTTCAAGTAATCTGGAAGAATAAAATGTCTAGAGTTGGGTTTATAATATTAGTATTTTTCTTACTATTATCTATATTAGGACCAATAATAGTGAAAAACCCCACTTCAAATTATTTAGATAGGTTATTAGCACCATCAGCAGATCATTTATTAGGAACTGATTATGCAGGAAGAGATATATTAGCACAGTTTATAGTAGGATCAAGATCTGTTCTATTAGTTGCATTTTATGCAGCATTCTTTTCTATAGTAATTGCTTGTGCAATGGGAATTACATCTGGGTTAATTGGTGGTAAAACAGATGAAGTTTTAATGATGATTACTAATATTGTATTAACTATGCCAAGCTTCCCAGTAACAATGGTACTTTCTATGATTATTAATGTAAATAATAGCATTTTATTTGGATTAGTATTAAGTTTATGGTCTTGGGCTGGACTTGCAAAGGCTATACGATCTCAAGTTCTAGTTATACGAAATAAGGATTTTATAGAATCAAGCAAAATAATGGGGATAAGCAATTTTAATATAATTGTAAAAGATATAATTCCAAATATAACTTCATTTATAGCAATTAATTTTATAGCTATTATGAAAGTTGCAATAATCACATCTGTAGGGTTAATGGTTTTAGGACTTGTACCTTTTGAAGGAAGTCATTGGGGTATGATGATTCAAATGGCTATGTCACAATCAGCAGTGGCTTATGGTGGAGTTGGGCCAATTGTATATTTTTTAACTCCTATAACAGGAATTGTTTTATTTCAAGTAGGATGCTATTTATTTGCTAATGGCTTAGATGAAGCAATGAATCCAAGATTACGTAAATAAGGAGGAAGAAATATGAAACCATTAATAGAAGTAAAAAATCTAACTATAGATTTCATGATTAATAATGGTAGGCTAAGGGCTTGTGATGATGTTTCATTCACTATATATAAAGGTGAAATAGTGGGAATAATAGGCGAAAGTGGAAGTGGTAAATCTACTTTGGCCTCTGGAATTTTGAATTTAGTACAGGCTCCAGGAAAAATATCTTCTGGAGAGGTTAACTATTATCTAGAAGATGATAAAAAAATTAATCTATTAGAATTAAGTAAAGAGGAATTAAATAAACATAGATGGAGTGAAATAGCAACAGTGTTTCAAGCAGCACAAAATGCATTAAATCCAGTGCTTAAAATTAAAGAACATTTTTTTGAAACTGTTTATGCCCATACTAATGAAATAAATAATGAGGAAATAATGAGGAAAGCAGAAAAGGTTTTAGAATATGTAAGACTTGATAAAAGTGCATTAGAATATTATCCACATCAGTTAAGTGGAGGGATGAAACAAAGAGTTTTAATAGCCTTAAGTCTTATTTTAGATCCAAAAGTAATTTTGTTAGATGAACCAACAACAGCTCTTGATGTAATAACTCAATGGTATATATTGGATATTTTAAAGCAAATTCATGATGATCTTGAGGTAACATTAATATTTTTGACACATGATATTTCAGTAATTTCAGGAATAATAGATAGGATTGCTGTAATGTATGCTGGTGAATTAGTTGAGTATGGAGATGTTAAGGATGTATTTGAAGAGCCTTCTCATCCATATACAAAAGGATTACTTAATGCAATTCCAACATTACATGATGACATAACTCAGCGTAAAGCTATTCCGGGTTCACCT
Organism: Clostridium sp. SHJSY1; assembly: GCF_031626875.1. Taxonomy (NCBI): domain Bacteria; kingdom Bacillati; phylum Bacillota; class Clostridia; order Eubacteriales; family Clostridiaceae; genus Clostridium; species Clostridium sp. SHJSY1. The sequence goes on along the minus strand of NZ_JANDMF010000004.1, from coordinate 90,801 downwards.
CCAAATCTTATACAAGAATTTCAAGAATGTAAGTTTTCACCACGTTGTCCTATGTTTTTAAATGATGAATGCAAAGGGGATAAAGAGAAGACAGAGATATTATACAAGGTTGGAAATAGTAAATGTACTAGATGTTATAAATATGCTGAATCTAAAAAAATAGTAATAGCAAAGGAAGGTGCATAAAATGAGTTTGCTAGAAGTAGATAATGCTAGTATTGAATTTGATAATAGAGTAAATAAAAAACAAAAGGTACAAGTTTTATCAGATATTAATTTGTCAATTGAAGAAGGAGAAATTGTAGCTGTAGTTGGAGAAAGTGGATGTGGGAAAACTACTTTAGGAAAAATGATTGTAGGAATTCATACCCCAACTAAAGGGAGGATAGTTTATAAGGGAAAAGATATTAAAAAAATAAAGAAAGGAGAGTTTAAGGACTATAGGTTAGGGGTTCAAATGGTACACCAAGATTCATTTGCAGCTTTAAATCCTAATAGAACTATTTTTCAATCATTATCTATGCCACTACTACAACATAAAATAGTTAAAAATAAAGAAGAAGCAGAAAAATTATTAAAAGAGTATTTTGAAGAAGTTGGACTAGTTCCTCAAGAACAGTTTTTATATAAATATCCTCATCAATTAAGTGGTGGACAAAGACAAAGGATATTATTAGCAAGAGCTTTATCAGTTAAACCAAAATTAATTGTAGCAGATGAACCAGTATCTATGGTTGATGTTTCTCTTAGAATTTCGCTTATTGACCTCATGACTAAAATGAATAAGAAATTTAATATTTCATTTATATATATAACCCATGATTTGGCTACAGCAAGATATATAGCTAAAAATGGACGACTTGTTGTAATGTATCTTGGAAAAATAATAGAGCTTAATAACATATATGATGCTATAGACAATCCTAAACATCCATATTTCCATGCTTTGCTTGCAGCAGTGCCACAAACAGTTGGAGCAAGAAGAGATGGTGGTTCAAAAACTTTACCACTAAGAACTTTAGATATGCCAAGCATAGTTAATCCACCATCAGGCTGTAAGTTTCATACAAGATGCCCTTATTATACAGATAAATGTGAAAAGGAAGAACCAATTTTAGAGAAGTATAAAGGAGGTTATGTAGCATGTCATTGCGTTCAAGAGATAGAAGAAAAAAGAGCAGCAGTAAAGATAGGATAGAATTAACTGCAGTACTTAACTTTGTGAAATTTTTACAATGCATAGCTTGTGGGATTTTAGGAATATCTTTATTAGGTTTATTAGCTGTAGGAGATAATATTAGTGCTAGAGTAATATATACAATGGTAATTGTAGTAAACTTAATGATAATCTTACTTGGAAAAATCCCAGTTAAATATCTTATGAAAAAATCAAATATTTTAAATCAACTCTAAGGAGGCAGTGTTTTAAGAATGAATAAAGAAAAAAATGCTTTAGAACTAGCATTACATCTTTTTCGTATGGGTGAACTTATACAAAAGATGGATGAGAAAATAAATGCAGAAAAAGATTCTGAATTAAAAAGAATATATGTAAATGAGAGAGAAGATATGTATAGCAGGCAAATTGAGATGGTTCATAAGCTTAGATCTTTAAATTTATAGATTAAAATACTACTAGTTATTCTGGTAGTATTTTTTATTGAATAATTTAACAATGATGTTACTGAAGTAATATGCACTTTTAATAAGAATTAGTTTCAAAATTATTTAGAAACTGGCTTCTATATTCATATGGAGTAACGGTAAAATTTTTTTTAAATATATGATAAAAATGACTTAATTCAGAATATCCTACTTTTTCTACAATTTCTTGTACAGAAAGATTTGTTTTTGATAAATAAAAACATGCTTGTTTTAGTTTAATGTTTTGTAGAATTTCTGAATAAGTCTTATTTGTATTCTTTTTTATTTCTTTTGAGAGATAGTTTGGATGATAATGAAAATGTGCAGCAGTTTTTTTTAAGCTTGTGGTAGCAAAATTATTTTCAATATAATTAATAATTTCGTTAATTTTAGAGAAATTTTTATTTGGATTAAGAATATTGCTAGGTTTTATAGTATTATTTCTTGAAATTTCTATAAATAAAATAACATATAGACTTTCCAATATGCTTCTAAATCCAAGACGTTCATCTATAAACTCATTAATTATTGATAAAATAATTTCGTCTATTCTATTTGAATGGTTAATATTAAATATTAAATATGTATCTTGACTGCTTTCATCAAACAAATAATTAATTAAAAAAGATGATAAAGTATCATTTTCCCCAATAAGAGTTAGAAAATAACGTGAAAAAAAAGATTTTTTAAACATAAAGTTAAATATAATATTATCTTCATCATTTTCAGTAATAATAGAATGATATGCTTTAGAATTAACTAAGCATAAATGCCCTTTAGATAAAATCATTTCTTTGTTATCAATTTTTTGAGTACACTGCCCAGAATAAATATATATCAATTCAAAAAAATCATGCTTATGAAATAGACTGTTTCCATGTTTACTATGTAAGTTTATTGCAATATCTCCAGTTGGATTAAAGTTAAAGATTGACTCATTTAAGGTAGTATAAGAATCTAAATTATTTATATTAGAATCGAAATATTTGGATAAATTTCTCATATAAGTATGTATTTTTTTATTAAGCAATATTTCGGTATCATTATTCATAATAAACCTCCATGTTTAAGATTACATCTAATTAAAATTTAAATAATAAAAAGTGCGTTTTGTGTAATCGGTTAAATAAAAACAATATTTGATTAGATAAAAACAAATACTCTATTTTAACTTTCCAATATAATTATAACATGTCTAAATAAAAAAGTATAAAGAGGTGAATGGTTTGTTTTTAATAAAAAAATGTTTTACAAATAGCAATGAAAAAAATAATGTAATTGATAGTGAAAAAATATATTTTGCATGGCAAATGGAAAGTGATAAAAATAATGTAGTCCAAAAAGCTTATCAATTAAAATTAGTTAATAATAAAGAGAAAATTATTTGGGAAACGGGTAAAATTATTAGTAAAAATTCAACAAATGTTCTATATGAAGGACCAAATCTTGAAAGTAGAAAAGAATACTATTGGAAAGTAAGTGTATGGAATAATTATAATGAAGTATCAGAAAGCAACTTTAATAGTTTTGAAATTGGCTTGAAAAATAAAGAGGATTGGATTGGAAAGTGGATTGAAGCAGATATTGAAACTAAATCTATAAAGGAAAAATTTAACATAAAGCGAATATTTTCTTATCATCCAGATCCAAAAGAAATTGAAAATATAAAGTTAGATCCACCTATATCATTTTCAAAAGAATTTATTATAAAGGATAAAAAAGTAAAAAAAGCAAGGTTGTATTCTACTGCTCATGGAGTATATGAGGTTAACCTAAATGAAAAAAAAGTTGGAGATGATTATCTAGCACCTGGTTTTACTTCATATCCCAAATTACAATATTATCAAACTTATGATATTACAAATCAGATAAGAAATGAAGTAAACAGAATAGAAATAATTGTTGCTGATGGATGGTATAGAAGTAAAATTGGACTAGCTGGGATAGGTCATCAATTTGGTAAGAAACTTGCTTTATTGGCGCAAATTGAAGTGGAATATGTGGATGGAGAAAAATTGATAATTGGAACAGATAAATCTTTTGTAGCTCATACAGGAGACATAGAGTACTCAGATTTATTTATTGGAGAAAAGCAAAATCATATAGAAAAAGAGAAATTTTTTTATGGAATCATTGAAACCGATTACGGATATAAGCAATTGAAGTCTGATTTAGCTGATCCAATTAAATGTATAGAAAAAATTAAAGCTGTAGATATAATTACAACACAAAAAGGCGAAAAAGTAATTGATTTTGGAAGAAACTTAGCTGGTATTGTTGAAATTAAAGTAAAAGGCCAAAAAGGGGATGTTGTTCAATTACAACATACAGAAGAATTGGACTTAGAAGGAAATTTTTTTGTTAATAATATGGGACAAAACAAATTTCAAACAAATACATTTGTTCTAAAAGGAAATGAAGAAGAAGTATTCATTCCTAAGTTTACCTACCAAGGATTTAGATATGTCAAGGTTACAGGGTATCCAGGAGAAATAAATAAAGATAATTTTACTGCATATGTATTATCTACAAATTGTAAAAGAACTGGCAATATAGAAACTTCAAATTCAAAGATTAATAGGTTAATTGAAAATATATATCATTCACAGGAAAGTAACTTTATTTCAGTACCTACAGATTGTCCTCAAAGAGAAAAGGGTGGTTGGACAGGTGATGCTCAAATTTATACACCAACAGCAATTTTTAATATGAAAATAGATAACTTTATGAGACGTTGGCTTGAAAATATGAGAGTTGATCAATATGAAAATGGGCAGATTCCAGGGTTAATACCGTGGATTGAATCAGATAATATGCTTTCAAATTCTTTTGGAAACATCAGCACAGCTGGATGGGCAGATGCATGTATAATAATACCTTGGCATCTTTATATTCAATATGATGATATTAATTATCTTAAAGATAATTATGAAATGATGAAAAAATGGATTAATTATGTCAAGGAGAGATGTATGTCTAATGTGTTACAAGAATCAAAAGAATATGAAAAATATATATGGAATATGGATTTTCATTATGGGGATTGGATGACTCCAAGCTGTACAAAAGAAGATGGTAGTATTGATCCTATGCTTTCTTCACAATTAACAGCTGAACAAGTTGCAACAATGTATTATGCTTATTCATCAGAACTTTTATCTAAAATTGCAGGGATACTTGGGAAAAAAACTGATAAAGAGTATTATGCTGATTTATCAAATAAAGTGAAATATTCATTTAATGAAGTTTTTGTAGATTCTGAAGGTAAAATTTCAAATGATTTACAAGGACTATATGCATTAGCAGCTCATTTTAATATGGGAAGTGATGAAGTTAATAAGAAATTTATTGATAGATTAACATTCAAAATCAAAGAAAATGGAAATAAGTTAGATACAGGATTTCTAGGAACTCCTATTTTGTTAGATGTATTAACAAATTATGGTGAGAAGGATTTAGCATATAAACTTCTATTTCAAGAAGAATGTCCATCATGGCTATACATGGTAAAACAAGGAGCAACAACTATATGGGAGTGTTGGGATGCAATTAAACCTGATGGAAATAAAAGTATAATATCATATAATCATTATTCATTAGGTAGTGTTCAAGATTACATAGTTCGTAAAATTGGAGGTTTAGTAAAGCTGCAAGAAAGTGGAAAATATATGGTTGATATAGATTTAGAATCACCCTTTGAATATTGTAACTTATCATATGAATCTATTTACGGAACAATAGAAGTTAATTGGGATTTTAGAGAAGATAAAAGTGAACTTAGTATAGTTGTTCCAATAGGAGCAACTATACTTGTAAAATTATCAAATGAAAAAAATAAGGTGTTTGAATCAGGTTCATATAAAATTGATATGAAAAGATAACTTCGTGAAGTAAAGGTTAAATAAATGCAGCGTTTTTAAAAGTATATAGATTAATATGAAGCTTAATATGATTTATAATATGTGGTCAATTTATTCTCGCTATATAAAGAATATCAAAAAATTAAGATGGATTAAAAGGAGAGAAATAAAATGAATAATGAAATATGCACATCATTTAAAAAATTAATGACAGGTTTGATTATTGGAAATGTTGGATTTTATATAGCATCTATAGTACCTACAGCTTTACTTTTAACACTTAAGTTTTTAGAATTAACCCCACAAGATGCAACAATTAATTTTAGTTTAACAGCTGCAATTGGAGGGATTGCTACTCTAATTGCAGGATATATTGGAGGAATGATAAGTGACAAGACATGTATTAAATTTGGTAAACGTAAAACGTGGATTATATTAGGATCATTAATAGGTTCAGTTGGTTTATGTGTTATTGGATATTCAACTTCAGTTAAAGTAATTGTTTTATTATGGGTTGTATGTTGTATTGGATTTAATTTTATGTATTCAGCTCTTAATGGAGCATTGGCAGATCAATGTGAAAACGAAAAGAGAGGCACAGCTGGTGGTTTGCTAGGTATTTTTGCACCAGTAGGAATACAAATTGGCATTGGTATTATGACATTTATAAATAATTCAAGTATTTCAACAAAGTTTAATGTTCTAGCTGTGATTTATGTAATTACTTCTGTTATCTGCTGTACAATTATAAAAGATACTCCAGCAGAAAAAAAGACCACTAATAATAAAATAAAAAAGGACAAAATTTCATTTTATCCAAGTTTGAAAAAATACCCAGAATTCTCATGGGGAGTGGCTACACGTTTTTTCATGGCTATTTCTTATGCATCTCAAACTTATATGACATTGTATTTTGTAATGCATTTTAACATTCCACAAAATGAAGTTACACAATTAGTTTTCATAAATGGAATTATAGGTTCAGTTGTTGGTGCAGTAGCTAGTATAATAGCTGGAAGCATTTCAGATAAGTTTAAGAAGCAAAAGCCAATTTTAATAGCTAGTGGGTTTATTGTAGCATTAGGATTAATATTATTAGTTTTAGCTAATTCAATAGTAATGGCTATAATAGCTTGTATATTTATTAGTTCGGGATATTCTGCATATTTAGCAGTAGATATGGCATTAACAATGCGTATTTTACCAAACATGCAAGAAGTAGCAAAGGATATGAGTATAGTTAATACAGCAGGGAATTTACCAAACTCAATAGTACCAGCCTTTGCCCCAACTCTTATAGGAATAGGTGGATTTGCATTATTATTTTCAGCTTTAGCAGTATGCAGTGTAATAAGTGCAGCAGCAGTATTACCAATACCTGAAATGATAACAAATTTTAAAGGGAAACTTTATTCTTGATTAATAGAGATGCTTCCATGTGTATAACAATATGGTAAGTGTTGCTAATTCAATTGCTTTGTGTATTTTTATGGAATATAATAAAAGTTATAAGCTTTACTAATGGAGGAAATTTTAATGGATTGGATTTTAAAAAAGTTTAAAGAATTAAATAGTGAAGATATGTATAAAATTTTAAGACTAAGAAGTGAAGTATTTGTAATAGAACAAGAATGTATTTATGAAGATTGTGATGGAAAAGATGAAAAATCATATCACTTATATTTAAAAAATAATGGACAAATTATAGCTTATTTAAGAATTTTGCCAAAAAATATTTCTTATAAAGAAATGTCTATTGGGAGAGTTGTAGTAAAAAAATCTTATAGGGGACACTCTATAGCAAGTGATATGTTAAAAAGAGCCATTCAGTTTATTGAAAAAGAATTAAATGAAACGGAAATTAGAATTTCAGCTCAAGCTCACTTGATAAACTTTTATGGAAATTTGGGATTTAAACAAACAAGTGATAAGTATTTAGAAGATGGAATTCCACATATAGAGATGCTATATAGCAATTAAATATATAATTTCAAAATTGAAATAAAAAAATAAGAATAGATAAATCATCCTTCTATATAAATTGTTTTAAATAATTTGTGTAGAAGGATGGCTTATTTTTAGTATATAACTGAAATATGAACGAATTATTTTATCAAAGAATCATAAATCTTATAGAGGTTTTCTTTTACACGTTCGATATATGTCTTATTATCCTCATTGCCTTCAATAGTATAAATTGTATCTACTTTTGACCCAACTTCATTAGCTAATGTTTTAGAAACTTCAGGACTTGCCATTTCTTCAGCAAAAATTGTTGAAACTTTATTTTCTTTGCAGTATTTTACAAGATCGCTTAATTGTTGAGCACTAGGTTCTCCTTCTGCAAAAACATCTTCAACACTATTTTGAGTTAAATCAAAATCCTGACATAAGTAAGCAAAAGCAGCATGTCCAGTTACAATACCTTTCTTTTTCACAGAGTTAAATTTTTCTTTATATTCATTATAAAGACTATCCAGTTTGGAGACAAACTCAGTACAATTATTTTCATAATAATCTTTATTTGATGGATCAGCTTTAACAAGTGCATCTTTTATGTTTTTAACTTCAGTTTCAGCACCTTTAAGACTAAGCCAGATATGAGGATCATACTGTCCATGTTCTTTAATTTCCTCAGCATTAGTATTAGCTATTGCATTAACACCGTTTGATGCTTCTACTGCAATCAGATTTTTATTATTTGCAGATTTAATAGCATCATCAGCCCAAGATTCCATTCCTAAACCGCTATATACAAAAATTTTAGCTGTACTAAGATTAACAAGATCCTGTGACTTTGGTTCAAAGTCATGGGGTTCTGTGCCATCTGGAATAATTGTTGAAATATCTACTTTATCCTTTCCAACAGCATCAACAAATTCTTTCATTGCATTAAAAGTAACAGAAACTTTTAACTTTTCTCCTTTAGTTTTACTTACATTATTATTACCACATCCTGAAAAATTCATGATTACAATTAGAAATAATAATAATAAAGCACTTAATCTTTTAAACATTTTATAAACCTCCTAAATTATACTTGCAAATGCATACCGTTTGCATTTAAAATATATAATAGAACATGTGGATATATTTGTCAAGAATGATGTTTTATAATTAGAAAGGGTGTTTATTATGATAAAAGCAGAAAATTTATTCTTTTCATATACTGGAATGTCACCATATTTATTAGATGAAATTAATCTGGAAATACAAGATGGAGAGTATATATCAGTATTGGGTGAAAATGGTTGTGGGAAAAGTACTTTTATGAGGTTAATATTAAAATTTATAAAAACAACAAAAGGAAGAATTATATCTAATGCAAAGAGAATTGGATATGTGCCTCAAAAAAATGATTTTTCTAATTCTGATTTTCCAATTACAGTTTACGAAATGCTTAATTCTTATAGAAAGCTTTTAAAAATAAAAGATAAAGATGCGATTATAGAAAATCTTAAAAAAGTTGGAATGACTGATTATACAAATTCCTTGATGGGAACTTTGTCTGGTGGACAAAGTCAAAAAATACTAATTGCAAGAGCATTGATGGGAAACCCAGATTTATTGATTCTTGATGAACCTTCTACTGGAGTTGATATTAACAGTCAAGATGAAATTTATGGATTCCTAAAAAAAATAAATAAAGAAAATGGAATTACAATAGTTTCTGTTGAACATAATTTAAATGCAGCTATTTCAAATTCAACACTTATATATCATCTTATTGGTGGAAGAGGATATCTTTGTACTCCTCAGAAATATTTTGATAAATATTTAAGAAATAATATAAGGGGTGATATGATTGTTTAATTATACTTTTATGCAGAATGCAATTTTTGTTTCAGTGTTTATTTCAATTTTATGTCCATGTATTGGCATTTTCTTGGTTCTTCGTCGATACTCTATGATAGGAGATACATTATCTCATGCTTCTCTTGCAGGGATTACAATTAGTCTAATGGCCAATCAGAGTCCTGTACTGGGTGCATTTGTATTTACATCTATATGTGGAGCTATAATTGAATTTTTACAAAGCTATTTTAAGAAATATGCTGATCTAATTCTTACAATTGTTCTTTCTTTAAGTGTAGGAACTGCAATTACAATTATCAGTTCAGGAAAACTTCATGCAAATGCAGATTCATTTATGTTTGGAAGTATACTAACAGTAACAAAATTTGATATGATTATGGTTTTTGTTTTAAGTGTGATTTCTGTTTTGACTCTTATATTTTTATATAATCAATTAATTTACATATCATATGATGAAGAAGCGGCTAAAATAGCTGGAGTAAGAGTGAAATTAATTAATTATGTGTTTTCTATTCTTGTAGCATCAACAATATCGGTATCAATAAGAATAGTAGGAGTGTTAGTGTTAAGTTCTATGATTGCACTCCCTGTTGCTACAGCTTTACAACTTAGAAAAGGATTTAAAACAACATTGATATTCTCTATTATTTTTAGCATAATAGATATAATGTTGGGATTGTTCATTTCATATTATCTAAATGTTGCATCTGGGGGATTTACTGCATTAATTTCAGTTGTTGTTCTTGCTTGTGTATTAGTTGTGAAAAGCATATTATCTAGCAAACATAAAAAATTCAATTAAATTCTTGAATAATAGAATAGAAACGATATATATAGTATTATTTATTAATTGTACAAGGCCTTAATATACGAAAATATTATGATATATTTGTACATCAAAGCAAAATTAACCATAATAATTAAAATAAAAAATTATTATGGTTAATTTTTAATAATTGACTACAAAGTATGGGGATTAAATTAAATTGTACATAAATAATTGTAAAAAACTTATATATTTTTCTTAGAATTTTCTATTTTATTTATACAAAATTCAAGCCATTCAATATAAGATTTTTCTCTAAGAATAGCACCCTTTAAAACTATATAATCTCCAAATTTAGGTGAAGATATTTCATCAATATCAGAAAGGTTGATGATATATTGTTCTAGAATTTGAAGTTTTTCTTTACGTTTTTCTAATTGGCTAAAGAATAAGTTAAGTACGGTTTTTCTATCTATTTCATCACAAAAATAAGCCTTAAGTCTAAAGATATCTTTAGGGGTTGGCTCTAGAGGTTCATCTTTAGATAACCAATTCTTAAGAGCGCTTTTTCCTTCTTTTGTAATATTATAAAGTTTCTTTTCTAATTTTTCTCCTTGAATAACAGTTTCATATGAAATAAGTCCTTCATCAGTTAACTTTCTTAGTTCAGGATAAATTTGACTATGTTTTGCATACCAAAAGTTAACAAGACCTTCATTAAATTCTTTAGTTATGTCATAACCTGTTAAGGGTTTTCTGTTTACTAATCCTAATATAGCATATTTTAAAGTCCTCATATGTAAAATTTCACTCCTTCTAGCTAATATTTTAACACGATTAAAAAAAAAGTAAACACAAGATGCACACTAAAATAAAACATGTAAGTATTGACATAACAAATAAATTAATAATATAATCAATGTGAAAAGTTTAACTAATTATAATTAACCATTGAGGTCTAATTTTAGGAGGGCAAAAGATGAATAAGTATAAAAAGTTATTTGAATCAGTAAAAATTGGTAGCTGTGAAATTAAAAATCGTTTTGCATTAGCACCAATGGGGCCATTAGGGCTTGCAGATAGTGAAGGTGGATTCAATCAAAGAGGTATAGACTACTATACTGAAAGAGCAAAAGGAGGCACTGGTTTAATAATTACAGGTGTAACTTTTGTTGATAATGAAATAGAAGAACATGGTATGCCAAATGTTCCATGTCCAACACATAATCCAGTTCAATTTGTTAGAACAGGAAAAGAAATGACAGAAAGAATACATGCATATAATTCAAAAGTATTTTTACAAATGTCAGGTGGATTTGGAAGAGTTACTATACCAACAAATTTAGGTGAGTTTCCACCAGTAGCACCATCTCCAATACAACATAGATGGCTTGATAAAACATGTCGTGAACTTACTATAGAAGAAATAAAATCTATAGTTAAAAAGTTTGGTGATGGAGCATTTAATGCAAAAAGAGCAGGATTTGATGGAGTTCAAATTCATGCTGTTCATGAAGGTTATTTAATAGATCAATTTGCAATTGCACTTTTCAATCAAAGAACTGATGAATATGGTGGAACTTTAGAAAATAGACTTCGTTTTGCTCGTGAAATAGTTGAAGAGATAAAAGAAAGATGTGGACAAGATTTCCCTGTTACATTAAGATATTCACCAAAAAGTTTTATAAAAGATTTTAGAGATGGAGCTTTACCAGGTGAAGAATTTGTAGAAAAGGGTAGAGATTTAGAAGAAGGTATAGAAGCAGCTAAATTATTAGTTAAGTATGGATATGACGCTTTAGACACAGATGTTGGATCCTATGATTCATGGTGGTGGAGTCATCCTCCAATGTATCAAGAAAAAGGTTTATACAGACCTTATGCTAAACTTATGAAAGAAACCGTAGATGTACCAGTTATTTGTGCAGGTAGAATGGATGATCCTGATATGGCTTTAGAAGCTGTGGAAAATGGGACATGCGATATGATAAGTTTAGGAAGACCATTACTTGCAGATCCTGATTATGTAAATAAATTAAGAAGCAATAGATGTAAATCAATTAGACCATGTATATCTTGTCAAGAAGGATGTATGGGCCGTCTTCAGCATTTCTCTATGCTTAACTGTGCAGTAAACCCACAAGCTTGTAAAGAAAAAGTAAACTCATTAACACCTATTTTAAAGAAGAAAAAGGTATTAATAGTTGGTGGAGGTGTAGCTGGTTGCGAAGCTGCAAGAGTTCTAGCATTAAGAGGACATGAACCAGTGTTATTTGAAAAATCATCAAGAATAGGAGGAAATCTAATTCCTGGTGGAGTTCCAGACTTTAAAGAAGATGATATAGCTCTAGCTGATTGGTATGCACAAACTTTAGAAGAATTAAATGTTGAAGTACATTTAAATAGTGAAGTAACTAAAAAACAAATATTAGAATTTAATGCTGATAGCGTAATAATTGCAACAGGTTCAACTCCAAAGGTATTTTCACTTGGAGATGATGAAAATGTATTTACAGCAGCAGATGTTTTAACAGATGTTAAAGATCCTAAAGATACAACAATTGTTGTAGGTGGTGGACTTGTAGGATGTGAAACAGCACTTCATTTAGCAAAGCAAGGTAAGAAGGTAACAATTGTAGAAGCTTTACACAAAATACTTGCTTTAAATGGACCTTTATGTTCAGCTAATAGTGAAATGCTTGAAAAATTAATTCCATTTAATAACATAGAAGTTAAAACAAATTCAAAGGTTAAAGCATATAAAGATGGAATACTTGAAATGGAAACAGAAAATGGTATTGAAAACATTAAGTGTGATTCAGTAATCCTTTCTGTAGGGTATAAAGAAGAAAATACTCTATATAAAGAATTAGAATTCGATATAGCAGATATTTATTTACTAGGAGATGCACGTAAGGTTTCAAATATAATGTATGCTATTTGGGATGCATTTGAAGTAGCGAATCATATATAAGATAATAAAAAATACTCAAACATAAAAAGGGATGTGGCAAGATTTTGTAATAAAAATCTGCTACATCTTTTTTATGTATAAAATAATCAACATAGTATTTTGAATATTGATATTACAATTTCAATATTGCTGATATAATAAATCTTAGAAAAGGAGTGAAATCTTTATTATGAGACAAGATATACATGAAAAATTATTAGAGTTAACAGAAGAAGAAAAGCATATCTTAAATGGTGAAGTTGAAGTAGATAAAAGTTTATATACAGATAATGGTCAATTTGTTATAGATAGTGATAAATTCTTGTCTCAAGGGGAACTGATAGATATTAGAAAACATACAAGATTTATTAAGTTTCCAGAGCATAAACATAACTATATAGAATTTAATTATGTTTATCAAGGTAAATTAAAAGAAGTTATTGATAATAAAGAAATAGAACTAAAAAAAGGAGAGTTACTATTTTTAAATCAATATATAAACCATGAATTAGAATCTTGTGATGAAAATGATATAAGTATAAATTTTATAATAAAACCAGAATTCTTTGATTATATATTAAAACTTTTAGATAATGAAAATATAATAAGCAGGTTTTTAATTACAACATTATATACTGACTATCATGAAGGGGAATACCTATATTTTAAAGTTTCAGATGAAAAAAGTGTACAAGAGATTTTAGAAAAGATAATTATAGAACTTTACACAAATGAAATAATGAGTAAAGTAACAATAAAATTATTAGTTGGATTACTTCTTGTAGAATTAGTTAAGAAGCCTGAGAATATTGAAATATATTCAGTTGACAATTATGACAAAATATTAATAATTCAAATATTTAAATATATTGATAAATTCTATAATGAATGTTCTCTTTCTGAAATTGCAGAAAAACTAAGTCAACCAGATTATAAATTAAGTAAGTTAATAAAGAAGCATACTAAAATGACATTTAAAGAATTGGTACAAGAAAAAAGATTAAGTAGAGCTATTGAACTATTAAAAGTTAGAGGGCTTTCAGTGTTAGAAATAATGGAGATGGTAGGTTATGAAAATCCAACATATTTTTATAAAATATTTAAAGAAAGTTATGGTGTTACTCCAATGGAGTATAGAAAGAAAAATAATATATAGAAAATTTTTATAGCTTATTTATATTTAGCTAATCTTGCAAGCTTTACCTACAAGGATAAAACAAATTTAAGTTGAGATACTATTATTAAACATGTATTAAAATATAAAAGGAGGTTTTTAGGATGAATAAAAATGGTAAGTTAGAAAATTTATCAAATATAGCTAGAGTTGAAAACTTTACAAAAAATGCAGTAGAAAATTTTGAAGAAAATATAGTTAATCAAAAAGATTATTTAGAAAAAGTTAAAGATAATAGTGAAAATAATAATAGTATGCATTAAGAGGTGAAAAGTAAATGGAAGTGTTAAGTTATTATTCAATGTTACAACCACCAATAATTATAAAAAAGAGAGGGAATAGTGAGGTGAAAAAGACCAATTTAGCAAACAGCAAGATAAGTAGAGAAATTGGTGAAATTAAGCCTGATGGAATAATAGTCATAACTCCAAATGGTACTATGTTTTCAGATGTTATATCTTTTTCAGATGAAGATGGGGTTTCTGGGGAATTAAATAAATTATTTTGCTATAGAAAATATAGATCATTATAAAAAAAAGTATCAAATAGTTTGTCTACTATTTGATACTTTTTTTAGTTCTTTCTAAAAAGACCTTTTAATATTAATCCTATTCCAGCAGCAATTGTTCCAAACATGAAAATTCCTTTAATTAAACTTACAGGTCTAAAATATATACTTAAACCCATGAAAATTCCAATAGCTATAACAAGAATTCCAGCAATAATTAAAAACCATCCTAATATAGAACGTTCTTTAAAAAATAAGAGAACTACTCCGATTAATAAAGGCAAAACAAGTATTCCAAAGTTTGGGGTAAACCCTAATACACTCATTAGAGTAAATCCAGTATAAATAGTAGTGTTTTGAAAAACCATAAATATACCTACTAAAAATACTATAATTCCTAAAAAAAATGTAAAGAAGTTTCCTTTAGATGGTTCAGAATAATTAGTGTTGAAATTTTTTTCTACATAATTCTTTTTCCTCAACAATAAGCCTCCTTAATTCGTTAAACAGCATAGATTTATTATAATTTAATTCGACAAAAAATTCAAACAAGAAATTATTTGTCATAAATTAAATCAGAAATAGCTAACATTATATAAAAATAACCATGTTAGCTAAAGCATATTCTAAATTAAATTATAAACTTTTTGGACTGTACCCCATCAATTTACTAATATTATTTGAGATTTTTATGCATTCATCTTTATGCTTTAATAAATCATCTAATTCATTAAATAGAGTTACAGATGAAATGCTAATTGCAGCAATTATTTTATTAGTTTGATCAAAAATAGGGAATGCAATGCAAATGACTCCAGTGTCATATTCAACATTATCAAAAGCATATTGATTTTTTCTTATTTCATGTATTTCAGTTATAAAATTTTCTATATTAATTATTGTATTATGTGTATATTTAATAAAATTAATATCCTTTAATAATTCTTTTATTTTTTCATCAGAAAATTGAGATAAAAGTAACTTTCCTGATGCAGTACAATAAATAGGTGCCCTTTTACCAATGCTAGAAGACATAGTTATTGTTCTTGTAGTATTTTCGGGCGAAATTTTATCTAAATATATAATATTAGAATATGATTCATCAGCAATACAAAGATGTATAACTTCATCAATTTTATTTACAAATTCATATATATAAGGTCGTGCGTTGTTAACAAGATCCATTCCACTAACAAAGGATGATGATAAATTAAGAACTTTAAAACCAAGTTGATATTTATCATTTTCTTTATTTTGTGATACATAACCTTTAAATTTTAGTGTTGATATTATTCTATGGATTGTACTTTTGCTTAAATTTAAATTTTTTGAAAGTTCTCCAATTCCACAACCTTTTGGATATTCAGATAAACAATCAAGTATATCTAGAGCACGTTCGACAGACTGCACTAAATTAGAATTACTTGAATCTTGAGACATATATAATCCTCCTTGTATAACTTTTACTTCAGAATATATTGTAATATTTAAATTTGATTTTAACAAATAAAATTTAAATATTGTAGGATTGACAATTACAAAATATGAGATTAAAATGATATTAGAAAAATGAAACGTCGTTCCATAGTGCGGAACAACATGATTGCAATTTAAGGACAAGTAATGTAGTTTGATTTTTCTACTAATAAGTCAAAAAAATTGTATTAATAGTGTTTTTGAATTTGGATTTTTCAGGTTATTGACATTATTATGGCTAAAAATATTGTAAGTTTTAAGGAGGATGACTCATGGAAGGAATTAAAAATTTTTCATTAGAAGGTAAAATAGCATTAGTAACTGGAGCATCATATGGTATTGGATTTGCATTAGCAAAATCTTTTGCAAAAGCAGGGGCAACAATTGTTTTTAATGATATTAATCAAGATTTAATTGATAAAGGAATAAAAGCATATGCTGAAGAAGGAATAAAAGCACATGGATATGTATGTGATGTTACTGATGAAGAAAAAGTAAATGAATTAGTAGCTAAAATAGAAAAAGAGGTTGGAATAATTGATATATTGGTAAACAATGCTGGTATAATAAAGCGTATTCCAATGCTTGAGATGAAAGCAGAAGATTTTAGAAAAGTTATAGATGTAGATTTAAATGCTCCATTTATAGTATCTAAGGCAGTAATTCCAGGAATGATTAAAAAAGGTCATGGTAAAATAATTAACATCTGTTCAATGATGAGTGAATTAGGAAGAGAAACAGTTTCAGCTTATGCTGCAGCTAAAGGTGGTCTTAAGATGTTAACTAAAAATATAGCATCTGAATATGGTGAGTACAATATCCAATGTAATGGTATTGGACCTGGATATATTGAAACCCCACAAACAGCTCCTTTGAGAACAGAAGGACATCCATTTAATAACTTTATAATTTCTAAGACTCCAGCTGCACGTTGGGGAACACCAGAAGATTTAACAGGCCCAGCTATATTCTTGGCTTCAGATGCATCTGATTTTGTAAATGGACATATTCTTTATGTTGATGGTGGAATATTAGCTTATATTGGTAAACAACCTAAATAATTAAGATAATAAATATAAATATAAAAGAACTAGACAAAAGGATACTGCCTAGTTCTTTTGTAATATAAAAATGTAAATACAAACAAAAGTGTAAGAAATCTTATTAATACAAATTTATATTTTTAGGAGGAAGATTTATGTTAGATGTAATTACAGTTGGAGATGCAATGATAGCAATGGTTCCTATTCAAAAAGGACCAATAATATTCTGTAATACTTTTGAGAGAAAAATAGGGGGAGCAGAATTAAATGTTGCTATTGGATGTGCAAGACTAGGATTGAAATCTGGATGGATAAGTAGACTAGGAAATGATGACTTTGGAAAATACATAACCAAAGTAGTACGAGGGGAAGGTATAGAGACTTCAGAAGTTAAATATGTTGAAGGATATCCAACATCAGTTTATTTTAGAGAAGTTTTAGCTGATGGATCAAGTAGATCATTTTACTATAGAGAAAAGTCTCCAACTAGCACAATGAATGTAGAAGAATTAAATGAAGAATATTTTAAAAATTCTAAGGTTCTACATATTACAGGTGTTTTTCCTTCAATTAATAAAAATAATCAAAAAGTTATATTGCAATCAGTAGAATTAGCTAAGAAACATAATTTAGTTGTATCTTTTGATCCAAATATAAGATTAAAAATGTGGACTAAAGAAGAAGCTAAAAATTATATAGAGTTGCTTTTACCAAATGTTGATATTTTATTAATAGGTGATGAAGAAGTGGAACTTCTATTAGGACAAGTAACAATAGATGAGGCTATTAAGATATTTCATAACTATGGAATAGGAAAAGTTATAGTTAAAAAAGGAGCTAAAGGAGCTATTGGATCTAATGGTAAAGAAATTTATAAGGTTGAAGCTATAAAACCAAGAGCTTTAGTTGATACTGTTGGCGCTGGAGATGGATTTGCAGCAGGTTTTCTAACCGCAACCCTTAAAGGTAAGACTTTCAAGGAAAGTATAAGATTTGCTAATGCCGTTGGATCTTTAGTAGTTGGTATTGAAGGTGATAATGAGGGATTACCTTATTATGATGATGTATTAGTACATTTAGGACAAGCTAAAAAAATAGAAAGATAAGGTGAATAGAAGTGTTTGAAGAAGTTTGTAAGACATTAATGGAGAAAAAAGCAGTAGCAGTTGTTAGAACTAATACTTATGAAGAAGCAAGAGAAATTAGTGAAGCAGCAATTGAGGGTGGAATTAAAGTCATAGAAGTTACTATGAGTGTTCCAAATGGGCCAAAGCTTATAAAAGAACTTAAAGAAAAGTATACAGAATTATGTGTTGGAGCAGGAACTGTTTTAACAAAGGAATCATTAGATGAATGTGTTGAGAATAAAGCAGATTTTATAGTTTCTCCTTGCACAGATGAAGAAATAATTGATTATGCAAAGATTAGAAATGCTTTTATAATTCCAGGAGTTATGACAATCTCAGAATTAAACAAAGTATACAAGCTAGGATTAAGATTTATAAAGGTTTTTCCAGGAAATGTTGTAGGAAAAGGTTTTATTGGAGCGGCAAAATCTATATTTCCAGATATAAATATAATGCCTACAGGTGGGGTTAATAAAGATAATATTAATGAATGGATAGAACTTGGAGCAGATTGTAGTGGAATAGGAAGCGATTTAAATAAAGCTTATAAAAAGAATGGATCTTTAGGAGTAAAAGAATATTGTACAGAAGTTATTAAAAGAGTACAAAATATATAAAATAAAAATATATTATACAAAATAATTTTGGAGATAGTTCATTAAAATGAGCTATCTTTTTTGATTTTAAAAATTAATTAGGGAAGAATAAATATGGAAGTGGTTTAGGTTATTAAAAATTATTAATAATTTCTAAATAAAGAAGTTGACAATTAGTAATTGATAGCATATACTAATACCATATTAAACGTATAAGATATATAGGAAATGCAAAAGTGAGATAGGAGTGAATTGTATGGAGAAAATATTTAAGAGTTTAGCAGATTTAGTAGGAAGGACACCTTTACTACAGGTATCAAGTTTTAGTAAAAAGAAAAATGTAAAAGCAAATATAGTAGTTAAGTTAGAATATTTTAATCCAGCAGGAAGTGTTAAAGATAGAATTGCAAAAGCAATGATAGAAGATGCAGAAGAAAAGGGAATGTTAAAAGAAGGATCAGTAATTATTGAACCAACTAGTGGAAATACAGGTATAGGAATAGCATCAGTTGGTACTGCTAAAGGTTATAAAGTTATAATTGTAATGCCTGAAACAATGAGTGTTGAAAGGCGTAGCTTAATAAAAGCATATGGTGCAGAAGTTGTGTTAACAGAAGGGGTAAAAGGAATGAAAGGTGCTATTGCTAAGGCTGATGAACTAGCAAAGGAAATTCCTAATTCATTTATACCAGGTCAATTCCAAAATCCAGCTAATCCAGAAATTCACAAAAATACAACTGGTCCTGAAATTTGGGAAGATACAGATGGAAAAGTTGATGTTTTTGTAGCTGGTGTTGGTACTGGAGGAACTATTTCTGGTGTTGGTGAATATTTAAAATTAAAAAATCCAAATGTCAAAATAGTAGCAGTAGAACCAGCAGATTCACCAGTTTTATCAGAAGGAAGGGCTGGTGCACATAAAATTCAAGGAATAGGTGCTGGATTTGTTCCAGATACACTAAATACAAAAATTTACGATGAAATAATTAAGGTTCAAAATGAGGATGCATTTATAACTTCAAGAGAGTTATCAAAAACAGAAGGATTACTTGTTGGAATTTCATCAGGGGCAGCTGCTTTTGCAGCAATAGAATTTGCTAAACGTCCAGAAAACGAAGGCAAAACAATAGTGGTTTTATTACCAGATACAGGAGAACGTTATTTATCAACAGCATTATTCGAAGATAAGTAGCAATCATTTTAGAAGATTTATATAGAATTAATTTAAGATATTCAGAGTGGAACCGTGGATTTATTATCTGCCTCTGTAATATTTACAGAGAAGATTTTTATTAGAAAATAAATTTTCAATTTGGGGTGAAAAAATTGTCAGTAATAAATATCGGCGAAAAGAAAACTAAAACTTTAACTGAAGAAAAGATGAAACAAATATTAGAATTAGTTTCAGAGATAAACTATGGTTCTGTAACTTTAGTAATACAAGATGGTATAGTAGTACAAGTTGATAGAAATGAGAAAATTAGAATAAGATAATGTTATAATATATCTGACTGGAAAAACCAGAGGACATATTTCTAAATAGAGAAATATGTCCTTTGTTTTTTGCAATTGAAATTTTAATGGATAATTCAGGGGGAAATAATATGAAAATAGAATCATTATTAATTCATGGAGGAATAGATGGAGATGATAAGACAGGAGCAGTAAATATTCCTATATTTCAAACATCCACATATAAACAGTCATCATTTGGAGAAAATAAAGGATATGAATATTCAAGAACTGGTAATCCAACCAGAGAAGCACTTGAAAGGCTCATAACAGATTTAGAAGGTGGAATTGGTGGTTTGGCTTTTGGAAGTGGGATGGCGGCCATAACAGCAGTATTATCACTATTTAAAAGTGGTGATAAAATATTAATTCCAAGTAATCTCTATGGTGGAACCTTTAGAGTAATAGATAAAGTGTTTAATAATTTCAATATAGATTATGAGATTGTAGATATTTCAAATATAGAGGAAGTAAAAAAAATTCTAGAAAAAGAAAATAGCAAAATAAAAGGTGTATTTATTGAGACTCCAACTAATCCATTAATGGATATTGCAGATATTAGAATAGTAAGTGAAATTTCTAAGAAATATGGAGCGTTAACTATTGTGGACAACACCTTTATGACTCCTTATTTACAAAAACCATTAGAACTTGGAGCTGATATAGTAATTCATAGTGCTACAAAATATCTTGGAGGACATAGTGATGTAGTAGCAGGCCTTATTGTTGTAAAAGAAAAAGGCCTTTTGGAAAAGTTACACTTTATCCAAAACTCTACTGGAGGAGTACTTGGACCTTTTGATTCATTTCTGCTTGTGAAAGGAATTAAGACTCTTGCAGTAAGGATGGATAGACACAATGAGAATGCAAAAACAGTTACAAAATATTTATTGGAAAATGAAAATGTAATAAAAGTATATTATCCTGGACTTAAAAATAATCCAGGTTATGAAGTTCATAAAAATCAGGCTACTGGATTTGGAGGAGTAGTGTCATTTGTTATTAGTGATCAAATAGATTACAAAAAATTTTTAAGTAGTTTTAAGGTCATTTCTTTTGGGGAAAGTTTAGGCGGAGTTGAATCATTAATTTGCCATCCAGCTACAATGACTCATGGAGCTATACCTTTTAAAATAAGGCAAAAGGTTGGAATTGTAGATGAGCTTATTAGATTATCTGTAGGTATAGAAAATGTAGAGGATTTATTAGAAGATTTAAATAATGCATTTAAGGAGAGTAGAGTTAGATGAAATACATCAATGACATAAGGGAACTCATTGGGAAAACACCATTAATAAAACTAAACTATATTAAAACAAAGAAAGATGTAAATATTTTTGCAAAACTTGAATATTTAAATCCTGGAGGAAGTGTAAAAGATAGAATTGGAATATCAATGATTGAAGGCGCAGAGAAAAGAGGTGAACTTAAGAAAGGAGATACAATTATAGATGCTACAGCAGGAAATACAGGAATTGGAATAGCTTTAGCTGCTATAAATAGAGGATACAATGTGATTTTTATAATACCATTAAAATTTTCAGAAGAAAAACAAAAAATAGTGAAAGTACTAGGTGCTAAAGTAATAAATACTCCTAAGGAAAATGGAATGCTTGGAGCAGTAGAGAAAGCTGAAGAATTATTGAAAGAAATTCCTAATAGTATTAGTTTAAAACAATTTGCTAATGAAGATAATCCATTAGCACACTATGAAGGAACAGGTGCAGAAATTTATGAAGCTTTAGGAGATGAAATTGATTATTTTATAGCAGGAGCAGGAAGTGGCGGGACCTTTAGTGGAGTTGCTAGATATCTTAAGAGTAAAAATCCTAAAGTAAAAGGTGTACTAGCTGATCCTATTGGATCAACTATGGTTGAAGGTGAACATGGAGATTATGAAATAGAAGGAATAGGAAATGATTTTGTACCACAAACTATGGATTTATCCTTGGTGGATAGGGTAATTAAAGTTAGTGATAATGAAGCTTTTGAAAAAGTAAAACTTTTAGCTAAAAAGGAAGGAATGATAGTTGGATCATCTTCAGGAGCTGCTCTGGCTGTAGCATTAAAATTAGCTGATGAAATAGACAAAGGTAATATTGTAACTATTTTTCCGGATAGTGGTGATAGATATATAAGTAAAGGTTTATTTGATGATTAGACAAAATAAAGTTTTTTAGAGAAAATGAAAATGTTTGGTTTAGAAATTTTAATGATAGATAATAAAAATGTCAACTATGAAAAATATGTTGTAACAGTGATATTTACAGGGCTACACTTTTAGTTTAATATTGATTAAAAGGGGGGCAGCAATATGAAAAATAAAAAAAACTATAATGAATTTAGAACCATATATTTCAGGATTTCAACCTAATTTAGATGATAATGAAGTGTTAAAATTGAATGCTAATGAAAATGCATGTCCACCTTCACCATGTATTAAATCGCTTCTGGTAAATATAGACATTAATAGACTTTGTTATTATCCATCATCTAAAAGTGATAAACTTAGAAATAATATAACTAATTTATATGGAATTTCAAAAGAAGAGGTTTTTTGTGGAAATGGGTCGGATGAAGTGATTTCACTTATAATGAGAGTTTTTTTGGATAAGGGAGATAGAATTATTTCTCCATATCCTACTTATACAGTTTATAAAACTTATGCAGACATGTTTGATATAGAATATCAAAGTGTAAATGTAAATGAAAATTGGGGAATTGATGTAGAAGGAATGTTAAAAAATAATTCTGATGCAATTTTTTTAGCTAATCCAAATGCACCAACAGGAATATTAATTACCAAATATGAAATAGAGAAGATATTAAACAGTTATGAAGGTTTAGTAGTAATTGATGAAGCATAATATGGACTTTTCAACACAAGTTTTATCATCTGGAACAAATTTTGTGCTTTGCAAACCACCTGAGAAAGTTAATGCTGATTTTATAGTGAAAAAATTGTATGAATATAAAATTTATATCAGATATTTTAATTCTCCCATGCTTGATGATAAATTAAGGATTACAGTAGGGAAAGTTAATGAAATTGACCGTTTGATAAAAGCATTAAAGGAAATATTAGATTAATAAAGAGACTCATTTTTAAACAATTATGTTTATAAGATGAGTCTTTTTATTTTTGTAGGATAGTGTTGGATACTAAAGAAAATTATTCAGTAATTAAAAAAATAATCAAAACTGTTGACAAAGTGAATTTCCTAGCATATACTAATTCATAATAAACTTATAATACTTATAAGGGTTATACGAATAAGATGGGGGCGAAAAAATGAAAAAAAGAATTATAAGTATAATTTTAGGTTGCGTTATGTTATTGGGGATAATAACAGGTTGTACAGAAAAAAATGAGAATAACAGAAAAGTGGAATTATTAAATGTATCCTATGATCCTACTAGAGAATTATATTCGGATTACAATGAAAGCTTTGCAAAGTATTGGAAGGAAAAAACAGGACAAGAAGTAACTATAAATCAATCACATGGAGGCTCAGGAAAACAGGGACGTGCAGTAATACAAGGTCTAGAAGCTGATGTGGTAACTTTAGCACTATCATATGATATAGATAATATAAGTAAATCGGGATTAATAGATAAGGAGTGGCAAAGTAAGTATAGTAATAATAGTTCCCCATATACATCAACAATTGTTTTTCTGGTTAGAAAAGGAAATCCTAAAGGTATAAAGGATTGGAATGATTTGACGAAGGAAGGAGTTTCAATAATTACTCCTAATCCTAAAACTTCAGGTGGTGCAAGATGGAATTATTTAGCTGCATGGGCTTATGCTTTAAAAAATAACAATGGAAGTGAAGATTCAGCAAAGGAATTTGTTTCTAAATTATATAAAAATGTTGAGGTGTTAGCATCTGGTGCTAGAGAATCTACTACTACTTTTGTTCAAAATGGAATTGGAGATGTGCTTATAGCATGGGAAAATGAAGCATTCTTAGCTATTAATGAACTTGGACCAGATGAATTTGAAATGGTTGTACCTTCGATAAGTATACTAGCGGAACCACCAGTAGCTGTTGTTGATGATGTTGTGGAGAAAAGAGGTACAAGGGAAGTAGCGCAGGCATACATAGATTATCTTTATAGTGATGAAGCACAAGAAATTGTGGCTAAAAATTATTATAGGCCAAGCAATAAGAAAATAGCTAATAAATATAAGGATAGATTTAAAGATCTTAATTTAGTTACCATAGATGATACCTTTGGGGGATGGCAAGAAGCTCAAAAAAAACATTTTGCTGATGGTGGTATTTTCGATGAGATATATGTTCCAAGGAGTAATTAATATTGAGGGGGGTCAAGGATGAAAAAAGAAAAAAAAGTCATCCCAGGGTTTGGATTATCTATGGGATTTACACTGACATATTTAAGTTTTATTGTATTAATTCCACTAAGTACAATAGTCCTGAAAGGATCAGAAATGGGAATAGGAGATTTTTTTAAAACAGTAACTGATGCTAGAGTTGTGGCAAGTTATAGGGTGAGTTTTATATGTGCTTTAATAGCAGCACTAATAAATAGTGTATTTGGTTTAATTTTAGCATGGGTTCTTGTTAGGTACAAATTTCCTTTTAAGAGGATTTTAGATGGGGTTATAGATTTACCATTTGCATTGCCAACAGCAGTTGCAGGTATTGCACTTACTACATTATATTCTAAAAATGGATTGATTGGAAAATGGTTATATTCTTTAGGAATTCAATCAGCTTTTTCGACTTTTGGAATTATAGTAGCTCTTATATTTATAGGAATTCCTTTTGTTGTTAGAACAATACAGCCAGTATTGGAAGAATTTGATGTTCAATATGAAGAAGCAGCTACTATGCTTGGTTCAGGAAGAATAAGAACGTTTTTTAAAGTAATATTTCCTGAAATATTACCACCACTCTTAACTGGGTTTGGATTAGCTCTTGCTAGAGGTATGGGTGAGTATGGAAGTGTAGTATTTATTTCAGGGAATATGCCAATGAAAACTGAAATAGCACCACTATTGATTATGAGCAAGCTTGAGCAATTTGACTATAAGGGTGCAACAGCAATAGCTTTAGTGATGCTTGTATTTTCCTTCTTGGTACTCTTTTTTATAAATCTTTTAGCACATCGTACTAATAAGTTTATAAAGGGGTGATTTAAGATGAATAGAAAAGAAAGTAAATTGATTAAGTGGATATTAATATCTATTAGTGTTCTATTCTTGGTAGTGATGCTAGGTATGCCATTATCAGTTGTAATTATTGAATCTCTTAGTAAGGGTGTTGATGTTTATGTAGCTGCAATAAAAGATAATTACACAATGAAAGCTATTGAATTAACTCTTATGGCAACAGTAGTAGCTACATTATTTAATACAATCTTTGGTTTAAGTGCAGCTTGGGCAATAACAAAATTTAAAATAAAACATAAAAATCTTTTAAATACATTAATAGATTTACCTTTTGCAATTTCACCAGTTATTGCTGGGTTAGTATTTGCGCTTTGCTACGGTAGAGGAGGATATTTTGCTGGGGTTACTCAAGGGTTAGGGATAAAAGTCATATTTGCTGTACCAGGAATTATATTAGCAACTATATTTGTAACATTTCCTCTTATATCTCGTGAACTTATACCATTAATGAATTCGCAAGGAAAAGATGAGGAAGAAGCTGCAGCTATGATGGGAGCTAGTGGGTTTAGGATATTTAGAAAAGTTACACTACCAAACATAAAATGGGGCCTTTTATATGGAATTATTCTATGTATAGCTAGAGCTATGGGTGAATTTGGAGCAGTTTCAGTTGTATCAGGGCATATTAGAGGAAAAACTGATACTTTACCATTGCATGTTGAGATACTTTATAATGAATATCAATTTGCAGCAGCCTTTGCAGTGGCTTCAATACTAGTAATTATGGCTATAATTATATTGATTTTCAGAAATATTATTGAGTGGAAAAGCAAAGGAGAGGTATAAAAATGTATGTTGAATTAAGAAAGATTAATAAATCATATGGAAGTTTTAAAGCTTCGAATAATGTTAATTTCAATATAGATGAAGGAAAACTTATAGGACTTTTAGGGCCTAGCGGAAGTGGGAAAACAACTATTTTAAGGATGATTGCAGGGCTTGAGACCCCAGATTCTGGGGATATTATTATAGGTGGTACAAAGGTAAATAATATACCTGCAGGAAAAAGAGGGATAGGCTTTGTATTTCAAAATTATGCTTTATTTCGTCATATGACTATCTATGATAATATTGCTTTTGGATTAGAGGTAAAAAAAGCTAGTAAAACTGAAATAAAAAAAAGGGTAACTGAGCTTATAGAATTAATTGGATTGAAAGGTTTGGAAAAAAGATATCCTCATCAGCTTTCAGGTGGACAAAGGCAAAGGGTAGCATTTGCAAGAGCACTAGCACCAAGTCCAAAACTTCTACTATTAGATGAACCTTTTGCAGCAATAGATGCAAAAGTAAGAAAAGAACTTAGAGCATGGCTTAGAGAAATGATAAGCAAGCTTGGAATAACTAGCATATTTGTAACTCATGATCAAGATGAAGCGGTTGAAGTTGCAGATGAAATAATTGTTACTAATAAAGGTGTAATTGAACAAATGGGAACTCCTATTGAAATATATAAAAATCCAAAGACTCCATTTGTAACTCAGTTTATTGGAGAATCAACTATTATAGAAGAGTATAAAAAGTTAAAAGGCTTTAGTGAAGATACATTAGGAGAAAAAGCTATAGTACGACCTGAGTTTATACAAATAGGTATAAGTAAAGAAGAAATGCCAGTTCCCTCAGCCGCAGAAAAAGGGAAAGTTAGTGCAGTTTCTTTCAGAGGAAACAATCTTGAAATTCAAGTAAAAGTTGGTGATATATTTCTTACTTCATATAGAAGTTTAGAAGATGAACAATTAAATGTTAATGACCAGGTATATGTATTGGTGCATAGACTTTATGTATTTAATGATAAAGAGTCAAAAATGTTGGAAAATAGTTTGAAGAAGACAGATCCAATGCAGATATACATTTAAATTTTAGGATGGGTGATTTTATGGAGATTAAAAAGCTTTCAACTGATATATTAATTATTGGTGGAGGAACAGCTGGATGCTATGCAGCCTTAGCTATAGCAAAAGAATCTAATAAAAAGGTATTAATTTTAGAAAAAGCAAATATTAAAAGAAGTGGATGTTTAGCAGCAGGTGTTAATGCATTAAATGCATACATTGTAAAAGGACAAAAACCAGAGGATTATGTTGATTATGCAAAAAGAGATGCTGAAGGAATAGTAAGAGAAGATTTATTAATTACTATGGCAAGAAGACTTAATGATGTTACTGAAAAATTAGAAGATTTAGGATTAGTAATTCTTAAAGATGAAAATGGAGAATATGTAACAAGAGGTAATAGAAATATAAAAATAAATGGTGAAAATATTAAGTCTATATTAGCTAATGCAGTAAACAAACTTAAAAATGTTGAGGTAGTAAATAAAGTAAATGTTATAGATTATTTAGTAAAAGATAATCAAATCTATGGAGCATATGGAATCTCTACTGATGAAGAAATATTTTATGTAGTTGAAGCTAAAGCTGTTATATGTGCAACAGGTGGGGCATCAGGTTTATATAAACCAAATAATCCAGGCTTTTCTAAACATAAAATGTGGTATAGTCCATTTAATACAGGTGCTGGATTTGCTATGGGTATAAGAGCAGGCGCGGAAATGACTACATTTGAAATGAGATTTATAGCACTAAGATGCAAAGATACAATTGCACCAACTGGAACTATAGCACAAGGGGTTGTGGCACCACAAATAAATTCTAAAGGTGAAGATTATGGGAAAATTTATGGTAATACTACATCAGAAAGAGTTTATGGTACTGTTAAGGAAAATTTAGAGGGGAGAGGACCATGCTATTTAAAAACAGAAGGAATAAGCAAGAAAGCAGAACAAGATTTATTAAAAGCATATCTTAATATGGCTCCAAGTCAAACATTAAAATGGATTGAAAGTGGTAGTGGACCAAGAAAGGAAAATGTTGAAATAGAAGGTACAGAACCATATGTGGTTGGTGGACATACTGCTAGTGGATATTGGGTGGATACAAATAGAGCTACTACAATAAAAGGGCTATATGCTGCTGGAGATGTTGCTGGGGGATGTCCTCAAAAATATGTTACTGGTGCTTTAGTTGAAGGAGAGATAGCAGGGATGGCTGCACTAAATTACATAGATAGTGTAAATTTAAGGGCTATAGATGAAGAAGAAATAAGTGAAGTATTTAATAAAATTATAAATCATTTTAGTGTAGATAAAGAACTTTATGAAATTGATAATCTAGAAGAAGGTATGCAAACAGTAATGGACAAATATGCTGGAGGAATAAGTAATAATTATCAATTTAATGAAAAACAATTAGAACTTGCTGATTTAAAAATTGATAATATTATAGAACTTGCTGAGAATTTAAAAGCAGAGGATATTGATGACTTAATTCATATATTTGAATTGAAAGAGAGACTAGTTGTATGTAAAGTTCTTATAGCACATTTAAGAGCTAGAAAAGAAACAAGATGGCATAGTTTCTGTGAGAATTTAGATTATCCAAATAATGATGATAAATATTTAAAATATGTTAATTCAGTTATGCAGGATGGAAAAGTAAATATATTACTTAGAAATTTGGTTAATGGAGGTGAAATCTATGAGCATAGCAATTAATAAAAAATCCTGTGTAGGTTGTGGTAAGTGCCAAGAGGTTTGTCCTGGGAACCTAATTAAGTGTGATAAAAATAGAAAAGCCTATATAAAGTTTCCTGAAAGTTGTTGGGGATGTGCATCTTGTGTTAAGGAATGCAAGGTAGATGCAATAAAGTTTTACTTAGGAGCTGATATTGGAGGCTTAGGAAGTACATTATCCATAAAGGAAGAAGGAGATATTACTCATTGGATTATAAAAAAAGACAAAGAAGAAATAATAATTGATGTTAATAAAAAGAATGCAAATGCATATTAAGGGGGATATGAAATGGATCATTTAGATAGACTTGAAGCAGAAAGTATTTTTATATTAAGAGAGGCTTACAAAAAACTTGGTAAGCTTGGAATGTTGTGGTCAATAGGAAAGGATTCAACAGTATTATTATGGCTTGCTAAGAAAGCTTTTTATGGACACTGTCCATTTCCGTTTATACATGTTGATACAACTTTTAAAATTCCTGAAATGATTGAATATAGAGATAGAGTTGCAAAGGAATTAAACTTAGATTTAATAGTTCATACAAATAAGGAAGCAATAGAAGCAGGCATGGGACCAGAAAAAGGAAGATTACAATGTTGTAAGGCATTAAAAACAGAAGGACTTCAACAAGTTGTAAGGGACTATGGTTTTGAAGGACTTATTGTTGGTGTTAGACGTGATGAGGAAGGTTCTCGTTCTAAAGAAAGAGTATTTAGTGAAAGAAATAAAGATTATGAATGGGATTATTCAAATCAACCACCAGAATTATGGAATCAATTTAAAACTGATTTTCCAAAAGGAAATCATATTAGGGTACATCCACTTCTACAATGGAATGAACTTGATATATGGGAATATATAAAGAGAGAAAATATTCCTATAATTGATTTATATTTCGCAAAGAATGGAGAACGTTATAGAAGTTTAGGTTGTGCACCATGCACAGGAAGAATTAAGTCTAATGCTTCTACATTGGATGAAATAATAGAAGAGTTAAAGACAACTACAACTGGAGAACGTGCTGGAAGGGCTCAAGACCAGGAAGATTCTTATGCAATGCAAAAATTAAGAAAAGATGGCTATATGTAATTAAGGGGGCAAAAATCATGATAAATAATAGAGAGACACTAAATATAGTGGTAGTTGGACACGTTGACCATGGTAAATCTACAGTAATAGGAAAGTTACTTTATGATACTCATTCTTTACCAGAAGGAGCAATAGATAAAGTTAAAAGAATAGCTAAGGAAACAGGAAAACCTTTTGAATATGCCTATCTTTTAGATGCTTTTGAAGAAGAACAAAAACAAGGGATAACTATAGATACAACACAAATTCAATTTGCAACTGAAAATAGAGATTATGTAATTATAGATGCACCAGGACATAAAGAATTTTTGAAGAATATGATTTCAGGAGCAGCTGATGCAGAGGCAGCACTATTAATAGTTGATGCTAAGCAAGGAGTACAAGAACAATCTAAAAGACATGCATATATACTTTCATTACTTGGTATAAAGAAAGTTTACGTTATTGTAAATAAAATGGATTTAGTAAACTACTCAGAAGAAGTGTTTAAAAATGTAAAAAATGATATGTCAAAATTTTTAGCAGATCTTAATGTTTATCCATTAAATTATATACCAGTTTCAGCTTTTTTGGGAGAAAATATTTTAACAGCTTCTGATAAGATGATATGGTATAAGGGGAAATCAGTTATTGAATCAATTGATTTGATAGAAAAAGAAAAAGGAATAGAAGAAAAAGCTTTAAGATTTCCAATACAAGATGTTTATAAATTTGATGATAGAAGAATTATTGCTGGAAGAATAGAAAGTGGTAAAATTAGTGTTAATGATGAAATAACTATTTATCCAGAAGGTAAGAAGACTAAAGTCAAAACAATAGAATATTGGGTAGAAAAAGATAAGAAAGATACAGCTTATGCTGGAGAATCTATAGGAATTACAGTGACTGATGAATTTTTCAATAAAAGAGGGGAAGTTATAACATTTGAAAGTGAATCTCCAGAGGTTTCAAATAGTTTTAGAGCAAACATTTTCTGGATGGGTAAAAATGATTTAGTTAAAGGTAAGAAATATAAGATTAAACTAACTACTCAAGAAGTAGAAGGCGAAATTGAAAGTATAGTTAGAGTAATTGATGCTTCAAGTTTGGATAGTAATAAGGAAAATACTAAAATAGTTTTAAATGATGTTGCAGAAGTAATTGTTAAAACTAATGAAAATGTGGCATTTGATAAATTCAGTGATAGCAGTGCCACAGGAAGATTTGTTATTGTAGATGGATATGATGTAGCTGGTGGAGGTATTATTACTCAGAATGAGGAAGTTTATGGTGAAGCTCTTGCCAATGGCTTTGAGTTTAATGGTATAACTGCTAGAGGTGATATATTTGAAGAATATTATTATGAAGATATAAGTTTTTCTCTTAAAAAGGAATTAAATAATAGGGAAGTTTATACTGTAGGAGATATATTGCCATTGAGTGGTGATAGTTACAATTATCCTACTGATTTAGATATTTTAGTGTTTAGAGATAAAGTATCAATTAAAGTTAGAAATGGAAGAGTATCATCTGTAGATAATATTAAAAACTATATTTATGAAGGATATCCGGTAGTAAATGGAAGAGGATTTGCAGTTAAATTAGAAGATGAGGATGACTTAAAAGCATTAATAGAGGGGTATGAAAAGACTCAAGGAAGCAAAAAAGATTTATCTAAATTCCTAAGTGAATGGTTTATAATAGACAAGTATAGAAACTTAACATTTAAATAAGATTTAAGTAGAAAAGGTGACTTATTCAGAAAAAGAGTAGTCACCTTTCCTGTTTGATTATATTTATTAAAATCAAAAACTTTACTGATTATCAGATATAATATATAGTTTATATGTAAAGAAATTTAGCAACAAAAGTGAATGAAAGAGGTTTAGAAATGGTTAAAGCAGTTTTATTTGATTTAGATGGAACACTACTTGATACAAATGATTTAATTTATGATT
This sequence comes from Clostridium sp. SHJSY1, assembly GCF_031626875.1. Classification (NCBI taxonomy): domain Bacteria; kingdom Bacillati; phylum Bacillota; class Clostridia; order Eubacteriales; family Clostridiaceae; genus Clostridium; species Clostridium sp. SHJSY1. The sequence continues at coordinate 58,531 of NZ_JANDMF010000004.1, read as the reverse complement.
CATTTTGCACAGCGTTTAAAGAAGTTTTAAATATGGAACTACCTAAAGAAGAGATTACATTACTATATGGAAAACCACTTAAAACTAGTCTTACAAAATACACTGATGATGAAAAACTCTTAGAGTGTTTAGTAAGTACCTATAGAAGTTATAATGTTAAACATCATGATGATATGTGTAAGCCTTTTGAGGGTGTAAAAGAATTATTAATATCTTTAAAAGATAAGGGAATAAAGCTTGGAATTGTTACTTCAAAGCGAAAAGAATTAGCAATAAAGGGATTAGAACTTGGTAAGATAATGGATTATATGAATGTAATAGTTTCTCCAGAGGATACTATAAAGCATAAACCTGAAGGAGAACCAGTATTAAAAGCATGTGAAATATTGAATATATCACCTAAAGAAGCAATTATGGTAGGAGATAGTCCATATGATCTTTTGTCAGGTAAAGCTGCAGGTTGCTTTACTTGTGGAGTAGAATATACTGCCTTGGAATTAAAGGAATTAGCTAAAGTGGAGCCAAGCTATATGATTAAGAATCCATTAGAGATATTAGAGTTAATTTAGGAGGAATTATGAATATACAGATTTTTGGAACCAGAAAGTGCTTTGATACAAAAAAAGCTGAAAGATTTTTTAAAGAAAGAAGAATTAAGTATCAGATGATTGATATGAATGAAAAAGGTATGAGTAAGGGGGAGTTAAACTCTGTTAAAATTTCAGTTGGTATAAATGAACTTGTAAACACTAAGTCTAAGAACTATTTGAAATCTAATATAGGAAGTATAAGGAGTACTGAAATAAAAGAAGAACTATTGCTTAAAGATCAAAGCTTATTAATTACACCTATTGTTAGAAATGGTAAAAAATCAACTGTTGGATTTAAACCTGAAGTTTGGGAAGAATGGATTAAAACTGAATAAATTGAAAAAAAGTCAGAATTATTTTTTCTGACTTTTTTTCAATTTCTGTTTTGTTTTTTTCTTTATAGAGTAGCCAAATGAACCCAATGGTTTTTGATTTAAACCAAAGTATTCACCATGACTATAGCAAATAAGATTAGCTCTGTCAAAGCAGATTTTATTATTCTCATTAATAAGACTTTTATCGACCTTTACATTAGTTATATCTAGTAGGAACATATCATGAGTCCCTAAAGGGGTTATGGATTTTACTTTGCATTCTAAGGCAACTGGAGAGGCTTCTAATGATGGAGTTGATATTGTAATACCTTCATTAAGTTTTAAATCAAAATGTTCTATTTTATTTTCTTTTTTGCCACTTCTAACTCCACAATAGTCAACTATTTTAACCATATCTTGAGTAGTTAAGTTGATAACACATTCCATACTTTCTTTGATAAAATCATAAGATAATCTTTCAGGTCTAATGCCTACAGCCATAACAGGTGGTTTCGTGCAAACGGTGCTTACCCAACCAATCGTAAATACATTAATTTTTCCTTCATTATTTCTAGTTGTAACTAAAACAACAGGGGTAGGATTTAACATTACACTACCTTTAAAATTGACTTTATCCATAATTACCTCTTCCTAGCATAAGTATTAAAATCTTATTCTACTTCTGTATTTATTCTTTTTCTTATGACGACTATTATTAATCATTTTAATTATTAGTAATATTAAAATAATAACAATAACTATAACAGCAATTAAAGCAAGATATGCTAGAATATTAGCTTTAATAATAGTCATAGTGCTTATATTAACCTTACCTTTAACATCTGTTGAAAAATGTTTAACAGAAACAGTAAGCTTTGTTGAATCTTCAGATGCAACTTTCCAAGCATTATTTTCATCAGAGTTAAGTTTTATTGATGCTTCATTAAAATTAATTGAATTATTATAAAGGTTAACATCTTCTGCTAATACAATTGGTGCGTTTATTGTCTTTTTAGGACCAAAGAATCTAAATAATTTATATTCTAACTCAGCAGTTCCAACTTCTTCACCAGATTTTTTATATACTTCTCTATTTGCATCTTGGCTATAGGTCATCATCTTGTTAATGTCATCAAATCTTTTTAAATTATCATTTAAATCACATTTCAAAACAACAGCTAAAAATTTTTTATTATTTCTTTCATAAACTCCAGCAAAGCATGTTCCAGCTTCATTAGTTATACCAGTTTTACCACCGATATTTCCGTTTTTACCCAATTCAAAATTTCTATTCTCTAATTTTACTTTTGTATATTCGGGTAAAGTAATATTAGCATCATGAAGTTGAACTGTCTTATTTATCCATTCATTTTCATAAGCAGCTTTCATTAATAAAGCTAATTCATATGCATTTGAATAGTTAACATCATGTCCATTTTCAGGAAGTCCATTTGGATTTTCAAAGTGGGTATTGTCTAAACCCATTTCTTTTGCCTTTTTATTCATCATATCAGCAAATTTCTCTTTGCTTCCACCAACTTCGTCTGAAATCATGTATGCAGTGTCATTACCAGAAAACAACAAAAGTCCCTTCATAACTACATCAGCTGTTAATGTTTGACCAACAGTAAAAGATTTTCCGTAAGGTTTCATCATATCGTTATCTAATGTATATGGTGGTTGAGCTTTAGCTGATTCTGTATAAGTTATGTTATCAGTTTCTTTATTGTGTTCAGCAAAAAGTAAAGCAGTCATTAATTTTGAAGTACTAGCTAAAAACATTTTATCATTAGCATTTTTTTCGTAGATTATTTCTCCAGTATCATAGTCCATAACTATAGCTGCCTTTGATACTATATTTATGTTATTTACGTTTTCAGTAGCATATACTTTATTAGCAAAAGGTGTTAAGAATGCTATAGAAAGCGCGAGTGTAATAGTTCTAAATAATTTTCCCTTAGTCATGATTTATCTCCCATCTAAAATATACTTAAAAACATTTATTAGTATATCATTTATAAAAATTAATAACAATAAGTAAAAGTATGTATTGAATAAAAATACTAAATACATTTCAAAATTTGAAATATATGAATGATTAAATTAAAGATTAATGGTTAAAATAATAATTATCTTATTTAAAATATGATACTAATTCTTGAAATTCGATGATTTTTTTATGTTACAAAAAAAAGGTCTAAAAAAATTATATTTTGTGTTATAATAAATAACGAAATACTGTGGTGGGGGATGAACTAAAAAGTGAACGATGCATATAGATGTATGATAAAAGTAGAGAATAGTAGATATTACATAGGGGAAGATTATAACGGTAAAAAGTACAAAATCATAAAAAATGATAATATTAGATGTAAAGTTGGAGATGATTTTTATTTTTATGCTGTTAAGGAAAAGGGAGTACTAAGAGATAAATTAATACCTATTTCAGATGAAATGGCTGGTGTTATAAAAAATAAATAATAAAAAAAGATCCCAAAAGGATCTTTTTTTATTATTTATTCCAATTTTCAGATTTATAAGCATTAAGTATAGTTTCTTTTGCTTTAAGAGAAAAAGTATCATCTAGAGGATCTAGAGTTACATTACCATATTTTTTTTCTAAAGCTAATTTAATCATTCTATCTGCAAGTTCTGGATTTTTAGATAATAGAGAGCCATGAAAGTATGTACAAAATGTGTTTTTATAAACGCATCCTTCATTACCATCTTCACCATTATTTCCATACCCATAGATACATTTTCCAAGAGGTTTCAAATTATTTATATAGGTCCTTCCAGAATGATTTTCAAAACCAACATAAGTTTCTTTAGTTTCTTCATTATAAATAACAGTATTACCAATAAATCTAGTATCTCCACCTTCAGTGTAAATATCTAATATTCCTAATCCTTCAAGTTTTTCTCCATTAGGAGCTCTATAATATTGTCCTAGTAATTGATAACCACCACAAATTGCTAAGAATACTTTTTCGGATTCTATATATTTAGATAGTTCTTCTTTTTTATTTTTCTTTAAGTCTTCTGAAACTATGGACTGCTCATAATCTTGACCACCACCAAAGAAAATTATATCCATATCTTCACTTTTAAGATCATCTTTAAGGGAGATATTAATAATATTTACTTTTATTCCACGGCTTTCAGCTCTATCTTTTAAAATTAAAATATTACCCACATCACCATATACATTTAATAAGTCTGGGTAAAGATGACAGATGTTTAATTCCATAATTGCCTCCTAATTCTTACCAAAGCTTTTTAATATAGCCTTTTGAATGTAAATACTTTCTATAATTAATCATAGCTGTATAAGTAGCTAATATATAAATCCTATCTGTAGAAGAATTTCTAATTTTGTTAGTTAATTCTTCATAATCTGCTTCTACTTTAAAAGAATTAGAATTAAGTCCAGCAGTTTTTAATCTTACAGCCATATCATATAACCTAGTACCTGATATAAATACATCTTTAATTGGAAGGGTAGATAATTTTTCAAAGTCTACATCCCAAATCCAAGATACATCAGTTCCATCAGCATAATTATCATTTAACATAAATAATGTAGAAAAGTTTTCTGTGTTTAAACAAAGCGTATCTAAAGCTTGATTATATCCAGCAGGGTTTTTTACTAAAATAATTTTAGCTTTTTTACCATCAATATCAATTTCCTCTTGTCTACCAAAACTAGAATCTTGTTTTCCTAATGAATTTGAGATGCATTCATCATCAATCCCCATTTCTTTACCGATTGAATATGCACATAAACCATTATATATATTGTACAAACCGGATTGACTAATAGTAACTTTTGAATCATTCATCATAACTGTTGAATCGTTAGGAGTTAAATCTAAAATCTCTTCAATTGAATATTTAAGATCAGCTCTTTTATAATCACAGTTTGGACAATAAAAGTCACCTAAATGATTGTAGGTAATGAAGTTATATTCATATGGTGATTTACAAAACTTACAAAACTTTGCATCTGCATTTACATCAATTGCAGTTTCATCATTTAAAGTTTTATTAAATCCATAGTATATAGTTTCATTTGGAACATCTAATTTCCCAAATAAAGAATCGTCGCCATTTAACACAAGTTTTGTATTAGGAACATTTATAATTCCTTCTAGAATTTTGTTTAAAGTAGTATAGACCTCACCATATCTATCTAGTTGATCTCTAAATAAATTTGTTATTGTAATAATCTCTGGAGTTATATACTTTGTAACAAACTTAACATTTGCTTCATCTACTTCAATAATGGCATAGCTGCCCTCATTGCTTCTAAAAAAACTGTAATTATCAATAAAACATGAAACTACACCTCTAAAAAGATTCGCCCCAGTATTATTAGTAATTACTCTGTAACCTTTTTCTTTGAAAATGTTAGTAATCATACTAGTTGTTGTTGTTTTACCATTAGTACCTGTAACTAAAATTACCTTGTAACCTTTTGCCACCTTACTTAAGATTTGTTTGTCAAACTTTAAGGCAACAGTACCTGGGAAAGTACTTCCCCCTTTTAGTAGATGTTTTGATAAAAAAATAGTTGTTTTACCAGCTAATAGACTTAAAATTGATTTTATATTAATCTTAATCACCACCTTAAATGCTATAAATATTTTATGTCATAATTTTAAACTTTGAAATTAAGTATAGCACAAACCATAATTTATCATCAATGTATTTTTAGTAGATTTTTGTCTGAGTAATGTTAAAAGGTTAAGTAATAAACATAATTAATAGAAGAAATTAGAAAATTTTATGATTAATTTATGTATAATACGCTACTTATATATAAGGATGAGCCTTTCATATATATGTTTATGTACTCAATCTATAATAAGAAAAAATGAAATCATAAAAAGGTTTTTCTCCATTATATGGTGATTTTTTTATGTGAGAATTAAAAAATATAAATATTTAATTTTTATCAATTCAACATAATCTTAAAAATAAATTAATAAAATAGACAACAGAGATTTTAATAAGTATAATTAAACAGTAGTTTAATGAAAGCGAGTGATGTCATTGGGATTAGATTTTATTTTAATATTTAAAGCTATAATTATAGCGATAGTTGAAGGGCTAACTGAATTCATACCAGTATCGTCAACTGGGCATATGATTTTATTTGGAGCAATTATAAATTTTAAAGGCGATTTTGCTGATATGTTTGAAGTTGTAATTCAATTAGGAGCAATACTTGCTGTAGTAGTTCTTTATTGGAAGAAAATAAAAGATAGTGTGGTAGAATTTTTTAGATTCATATTTACTGGTGGTAAAGATGGAAAAAATGGATTTAGATTTGGTATAAATGTAATTATAGGATCTATACCAGCAGGTGTTGCAGGTGTCCTATTTTACAGTAAAATTAAATCTCTTTTTAGACCAGAAGCTGTTATTATCGGATTTATTGTTGGAGGTGTATTATTAATAATTATTGAAAACACCTTCAGAAAGAAAAAACAAGCAACAAAATCCATAGACGAAATAACACCTGTTCAATCATTAAAGGTAGGGTTATTTCAAGTTCTTTCTATGTGGCCTGGAATGTCAAGAAGTGCATCAACTATCATGGGAGGTTGGATAGCTGGAATTTCAACTCCGATAGCTGCTGAGTATTCATTTTTCTTAGCAATTCCTGCAATGATAGGATCATCAGGAAAAGATTTATTTGAATTTGATTACTCTATTATGAATACATCAAGTTGGATAGCTTTAGCCATTGGTTTCATTGTTGCCTTCTTGGTATCTATAGTGGTTATGGATGGGTTTGTATCATTTTTAAAGAAAAAACCTATGAGGGTATTTGCAGTATATAGAGTATTAGCAGGAATTTTATTGGCTATATTAGTATTTACAAAAATAATCACTCTTTAAGTTTATTTAGCCCAAGATATATTTTTTATCTTGGGTTTTTTGTGTAATTATATAAATATAAAATACTTTATTGTTGGGAATTATTGTGGTATCATATTTCATAGAAGATATTTTATTTTAACTGATAAGGATAGTATCTTTATATTTTTTCATGATAATTGTCAGAAAATAAAGACAATTGTCAAGAATAGTGTGTGGGTAGAAGGGAGATTGAAAATGAGTGAGAAAATAAAAAAAATAGCTCTATTGACAGGTGGAGGAGACTGTCCAGGGCTTAATGCAGTAATAAGAGCTGTTACAAGGACAGCAATATTAAATTGTGGATATGAGGTAATTGGATATAAATTTGGATATAGGGGATTATATAATAATGATTTCATTCCTCTTACTCTTGAATCCGTATCAGGCATACTTAGTAGAGGTGGTACTATCTTATATAGTTCAAATAAAGATAATTTATTTGATTATCAAATTGAGGAAAATGGAAAAAGCGTCAAGAAAGATGTATCAGATGTAGCTGTAGAAAACTTAAAAAAAGAAGGTGTAGATGTTCTAGTTGTTATTGGTGGAGATGGAACATTAACATCAGCAAGAGATTTTTCAAGAAAAGGTATTAAGGTTATTGGAGTTCCAAAAACAATAGATAATGATTTAGCTTCAACTGATGTTACTTTTGGATTTAATACCGCAATAGATGTTGCAACTGAGGCTTTAGATAGGCTTCATACGACTGCAGAATCACATCATAGAATAATGATTTGTGAAGTTATGGGAAGAAATGCTGGTTGGATTGCCTTGGAATCAGGAATTGCAGGGTCTGCTGATGTAATTTTGCTTCCAGAAATACCTTATGATATCAATAAAATTGTAGAAAAAATAGAACATAGAAAAAAAGAAGGCAAATTATTCACAATAATAGCTGTCGCAGAGGGAGCAAAATCCAAGGATGGAGATGTAGTAGTATCTAAAATAGTGAAGGATAGTCCAGACCCAATTAGATTAGGTGGGATAGGAAATAAATTAGCAGATGATTTGGAGCGATTAATTAAACATCACGAAATAAGATGTACTGTTCTTGGTCATATTCAAAGAGGTGGAACAACATCTACTTATGATAGAATATTATCTACAAGATATGGTGTGGCAGCAGTAGAATTAATTAATGATGGAAAATTTGGTCATATGGTTTGTCTTAAAGGAGATACAATATCTTCAGATAGTTTAGAAAATGTAATTGGTCAAAAAACTAAACAGGTTAGTCCAAAAGGAGAATTGGTTACCATAGCTAAAAAGATAGGTATATCTTTTGGAGATTAGAAATATAGGCACTAATTCTATTGAGTTAGTGCTTTGATGATATATTTATTAAATTAAAAATAAAATTGTATTTTGTATAAAAATATTATTATATAGTTGATTTTACAGGAGGGTATTATGAAAGAGATTAAAAGATATTTAGAGTCAAGAATAGGAACTTATAGCTTCTTTTTTGAGGATTTAGGAAGTGGCTTTATATATGGATATAATGAAAATATACAAATGGTTGCTGCTGGCTGTATGAAACTTCCTATAGCAGTTTCACTTATAAAGGCTGTAGAAGAAAATAAAGTGGATTTTATGAAAAAGATAGCTATAAAAAGGGAAGATAAAGTATATGGAACAGGTATAATTCATGAGTTTGATGAAAGAGAATATACAGTTTTTGAATTATTAGTTGCCATGCTTATACAAAGTGATAATACAGCTGCAAATAAAATCATAGATATCATAGGTATGGATGTGATTAATGATAATATAAGAAAAATGGGACTTAAAAATACATCATTAAATAGAAAAACAAGTGATGAGAGAAATAAAAAAAGTGAAATAGAAAACATAACAAGTGCTTATGATTTATCAATGATATGGAAACATTTACACAAGAGTACCTTCCTAAATAAAGATAACAGTACAATGCTAATAGATATATTAAGAAGGCAACAAATAAAAAACAAGTTAGCATTATATATTCCGGATGATTTAAAATTTGAAATTTCAAGTAAAACTGGTGATAAGAAAGGGGTAGAAAATGATACTGCACTAGTACAACTACCTAAAGGAACATTTGTATTTACTGTGCTATCAAGTTGTATACCAAACAGCGTTTATGGCACAGTTACATTGGCTAAGTCTGGAAAGATGATGTGGGATAATATTATGAATAATTGGCATTAATAAAATAAAAAGTCATAACTCCTAGGTTTCTAGGGGTTATTTTTTATTGAAAATAAATTTATATAAAATACTAATCCCAATAAGCAATTTTTGAATTTGTATACAACAAATTCAAAAATATGTTGCATTGAATTTCAGAAATATACATTTTATGTTTGAAATTAGAAAATATATGTAGTAAAATATACCTGGAAACGTTTAATATACCGATTTTTAAATAAAAATAATATACATAACAGCATATTAGTAAAGAAGGAAGTTTGGTATACAAGCATATCAAGCAAGTTAGCCAAAATTTAATTTGAAGGAGAAGATTAAGATGAAAAAAAAGTTTTTATCAATGTTAATTGCTACAACAATAATTGTTTCACAAGGGTTATTAAATCCCATAGTAACAAAAGCTGAAGAATTAAATATAACTAATTATGAAAATGTTGTAAATAATGAAAACGTTAATATGGTAGTAGATGCAAATTATTCAGGAAATGATGGAGAAATATTGAATAATATTAAGACATTTAAAACTGTACAAGCTGCTATTAATACAGTACCTGATAATAATTCAAATGAAATAATTATATTTATTAAGAATGGTACCTATAAAGAAAAAATGATAATTTCAAAACCAAATATCACCTTAATAGGTGAAGATAGCAAAAAGACAATATTAACATATGATGTTGCAAATGGAACTGTAAAATTACCAGAACATGGTGGAAATGGAGTAGCAACGTATGGAACAACTGGATCAGCTAGCATTACATTAACTACAACAGCAACAGGATTTTCAGCAGCAAATCTTACTATTGAAAATTCATTTAATGAAGAAGCACATTCTAATATAAAAAATCAGCAGGCTGTTGCTATAAAAAATGAAGCTGATAAGAGTACTTTTGTAAATTGTAGATTTATAGGAAATCAAGATACATTATATGCAAATAAAAATAAACAATATTATTATAAATGTTTTATTCAAGGTGATGTAGACTTTATTTTTGGTGCAGCAAGTGCGGTTTTTGATAACTGTGAAATTAATTCAATTAATAGAGAAGGAATTAATAATCCTAAAGGGTATGTAGCAGCTCCAAGCACACTAGCAGAAAATTCCTATGGTTACTTGTTCTTAAATTCAAAATTAACAAGTGATATATCTGAAGAAGGAAGTGTATATTTAGGAAGACCATGGCATCCAGGAGGTGTTACACAATCTGTAAAATCAAATGTTGTATTTAAGAACTGTGAAATGGGTAGACATATTTCAAAAGTAGGTTGGTCTGAAATGTCTGGGCAATTACCTGAAAATAACTTTATGTATGAATATGGTAGTACTGGAGAAGGGGCTAAAACAAGTGACACTAGAAAAGTTCTTTCGGAAGAACAAGCTGGTAAATTTACAAAAGAAAATGTACTACAAGGATGGGATACAACTAGTAAAGTAAATGAATTAACTGCATTTAATAATACTATTCCAAAGGATGATAATTCAAATAATAATAACTCAAATAGTAGTACAAATGAGGCTGAACAAGTTAAATGGAATTTTACAAGATTTGGGGCTACTACATCAGAAGCAAATAATACAGTTTCAGTAGATGATAAAAATAAAACTGTAACATTAACTTCAGGGAAAAAAGATGGGACAAGCCCAGGTGGAAAAATAGCTGGTTCAAATGATGGGATATCCTATTATTATACTGAATTAGATAATACTAAAAACTTTGAACTTTCAGCTAATGTAAAGGTAAACTATTTTGAAAAGGAAAAACCAGATAACCAATGTGGTTTTGGAATTATGGCAAGAGATATATTAGGAGTTGCAAATGATTCATCAGTAAGCCCATCAAATATGGCATTAGTTGGAGGATATCAAGGAAAAATGATGTCAGTATTTAGGAATGGAGTTACAAGTGACTTAAGTGGAAAAATTACAATGGAAAATCCACACGTGTTCAACAGCAAGCGTCCAGCAAATGATGGAACAGCAACTTATAAGTTAAAACTTAAGAAAACAAATACAGGGTATATTGCAAGTATTGATAATGGTGAAGAAGTAACATATTATAGACCAAAACAATTAGAAGTAATTGATAATAAAGTTTATGTTGGGTTCTTTACTGCACGTATAGCGTCGATTACTGTATCTGATATTAACTTAACAACATCAAATGTAGCTACAGATCCTGCTGGAGTGCCAGAACCAGAACAAAAAATAGATCCAAGTATAAAAGTTTTATCATCAAGTGATACAGGTTCTTCAAAATATAAACTATCACTTAAAAATACAGTTGAAGGAAATGTCAATGTTAAATTAAATGGGGAACAAGTATATGATGCTAAAGCACAAAAAAATAGTGAATTCAGTATTGATACAAACCTTAAGCTAGGGACTAATAAATTTGAAATAACTTATACACCAGATAAAACTTCAGCAAATTCAAATATATCTCCTATAACTGTACCATGTAATGTTATTTATAAGAGTTATGGAACAGAAAATGGGGATGTATATGTATCTCAAAATGGTACATCTGATGGATCAGGAACAATTGATAATCCTATAGATATATATTCAGCATTAAAGTATACAAACAATGGACAAAGTATAAAAGTTAAAGGGGGAACATATAACCTTAAAAAACCACTTACAATAAGCAAAGATAATAAAGGGACAGAAGATAGGCTAAAGGCACTGACAACTTATGATGGGGAAAGAGCTATTTTTGATTTTGGAAAGATATCTGCTGGGCTAACCATTGCAGGAAGTTACTGGCATGTTTATGGAGTTGATGTGTGTAATACATCTGACAAAGAACATGGAATAACAGTATCTGGTAACAATAATAAAGTAGAAGCGGTTAAAACTTATAAAAATGGAGATACTGGGCTTCAAGTAAGTGGAGCAGTGGATGATTCTAAGGATAAGTGGCCTAAAAATAATTTGATATTAAATTGTGAATCTTATGACAATATGGATGGCGCGATGAACAATGCTGATGGATTTGCAGCTAAAATTTCTACAGGATCTGGAAATGTATTTAGAGGTTGTATATCTCATAATAACTGCGATGATGGTTGGGATTTGTTTTCTAAACTTGAAAGTGGAGCAATTGATCCAGTTACAATTGAAGATTGTGTAGCATATGGTAATGGGACATTAACAGATGGAACTGTTACTAAAGGAGATGGTAATGGATTTAAATTAGGTGGTGAAGGAATACCAGTTAAGCATATACTTAAGAATTCATTATCCTTTGGAAATAATGCAGCAGGAATAACAAGTAATAGTAATCCAGCAATAATTGTTCAAAACAGTGTTTCAGTAGACAATGATGTTAACTATAGTTTAGATTATTATACTGGAGCTAATCTTCAATTCAATTTTGAAAATAACATTTCGTTTAGAACAAAACCTGGAAAGGCTGATGTTATAGTTGACATGGTAAAAGGAGAAAGTAATTATTTCTATAATGGTACAGATACAGAAAACTCAAAAGGTAAAAAGATTGAAGCATCTGATTTTGTAAGTACAGAGATGCCAAATTCTATAGTTAGAGATAGTAATTACAATATAGATAGAAAAGGATATATGGTGTTGGTTGGTAAAACTCCAAGTCCAGAACCAAGTCCAAGCCCAAGTCCAAAATCAACTTTGGGAGAAAGTACAGAAAATGATAGTGATTCAAACACTAGTACTACAGCTAAAACAGGAGATATAGGTTTTCTTGGAGTTTTAGGATTAGGTGTTGTTTCATTAGCAGGATCTATAAGTAGTAGAAAAAAGAAAAAATAAACTTAAACCAAAGATTAATGATACTATTTTAGGTTACTTTAAAATATTTATTTAAAGTAACCTTTCTTCATATTAAAAAAGTATATATTCTTAGAAAAGAGAATAGATATATAATATATATTTTGTATAGTGTACATGTTTTAATAATATTGTAATAGGTTAATTTAAAAAAGGTAGAAAACTCTAAATCAATTAGGAGGTATTAAATTAAATGGATGATTTTATCATAGAACCTAAGATGATTGATTTTGGAAACAATAGTGAAAATAAATTTCAGAAATTATTAAATAATATTAGGGATGACAACTATAAAGAAGAGGATAATTTATTGGACGAAGATGGGAAAAAATAAATATTATATTTTTTCATGAGGAAGAGTATGGGCAATAGCTTTAAATTCTTTCTCTTTTTTAAGAAAAATACATTTTTACATTTACAAGTTTATGTATATTTTATATAATTACTTAAATTTAATTAAGTTAAAGGAAATTTTGATTAAAAGGTGGGTGGAATGTGAGCAAGATATTTGAAATATTAAAAGAATCTAAAGAATATGAATATGAATCAGGTAAAGATGAATTAGAATATTTATATCTATCTGATAATTTGTCAGTAAATGAGCAGATAGATTTAGCTGAATGTTTAGCTGACCAAATAATAAATATGTTTAAAAAGGGTGGTTACTCTTTCAAAGTGAATTTGAAAGAAAGAAATTTAATTTATTGTATGAACCCACTAATTAGAAAAATTAATACTTTGATAAATGAAGGAGTAATAGAAAAAAGGTGGATTGAAGATTTAACTGATAATTTGATTTATAATGGTGAAAGACCTTGGGAAGTAAAATTAGGTTTAATATTAGCAAGTAAGTATTTACCTAAAGAAAAACTTTCAGAGGTGTTTGAGGTATTTTCTAAGAGTGGTGAATATATTTTTTATTTAACTAATGCAATAAGAAATCTTTATAGATATAATGAATATTTAGTAAAATTATCTAAAGATTCAAGAGGAACAATAAAAGTATTTTCTATAACAAATATTGATTACTTTAGTTTAGATGTTGTTTCATATTTAATTGAACAAGGTTATAAAGATGAAATGTATGAAGAGGTTTTGATAAAGCACATTTTTACAACAATCAATTTATCTAAATATTTAGAAAATAAGATTACTAAGGGAAAAATGGATAATTTATCTTATTTGATATGTAGTTATTTAAGAAAAAATGAGTTTTCTTTAATTAGATCTAAGAGTGAATTTATTGAGAGATACTTAAGTTTAATATCAAAAATGGAATATAATTATGAGTATTTGAATTCTATTTATTTAATTAAAGAAGCTATAAGTGAAGATGAAAAATTTGAAGTTAGTTATAAGGATTTAGAAAAGAAACTTGATAAATTATTAGAAGATGAAAAATGGAGCGGTATATTTGAAAGTGCAATTCAAGAAGGCATTGGAATAGGGAAAGATATACTTTCTTTAGCAAATTTTTATGAATATAAGTTAGAATATGAAGATTTGTATCAGTATTTGAAAAGAGATACTGAGAATATTAATATATATTACTATTTAGTCAACGAAGGAAATGAAGAAGATAAAATAAAGCTTTTTAAATTTTTTAAAAATCATTTCAATTTAGAGGAATTTTATACAGAAGCAAAAGATATAGATGATGAGCAGTTGCAAAAAGATGATTTAAAATGTGTAATATTTGCTTTAATAGTGAAATCGTTAAGTGGAATTTATCCACAAGGAAAGAATATAGCTATAAAAGCTATAAATGGGAGAATAAATAAAATTAGATATGAATCAGTAAAATATCTTAAAAAATATAGAGATAAACTTACCAATAAAGATTTAACTATAATTAGGAAAGCTTGTGAGACTGAACCTAATTATAAAATTAAGCATGAGATAGAAACATTGATATTTAATTACAATGATGAAAAAAAAGAATATATAGATGTAACAGATTTGGTTAATTATGAGCATGTTGCAGATATTTTCTTAGTAAGTACAGAAGTAACAGGTTGTCAATTTAGACATATAAGAAGTTTAGAAGAAGAACTTGAAAATAGTAAGATATTTAATTTAAAACTTGAAGAAAATAATTCGTGTGATGATAGGGTAATTAAGGTAATAGGAGAGAATGGATTTGTTATTGGATTTATTTCTAGAAAGGATAATTATATATTAAGCAATCTTTTATCAGGGGGAAAATATTTATATGGAAAGATTGATAAATATAATTTAGATAATAATCATATTGATATAAGTGTTTACTTAAGTTATAAGGACGTAATAGAATCAATAAACGATACAATTTTAATGTTACATGGAAGTAATACAGGAGGTTTTTTGAATTAGAAGTGTTAGTCATTGACAATAGATTCATTAGGTGGTATTCTTAACAAAAGACAAAACCTTTAATTTGATCCAGAGAGGTCAGTAAGGAAGTTATTTAAACTGTTTATTAATAGGATTATTGCGCCTTCCTTTGAATTTAAAGGAAGGTTTTTTTATACTCAAATATGATTATTACGAATAGTTTAGATAAAGTTTTGAGATAATAAAAAAACATTAAAGATTTTTAAACATAATTTAAAGTTATGTATTATATTAACCTTTAATTTTAGCTCAGAGAAGTTAAGAAGGAGTGATTACATAAATGATAAATAAACATTTAATAGACCCAATGGATTTTTCAGTAGAAGAATTAGATGAAATCTTCGAATTAGCACACCAAATTATTAATGATCCTAAAAAATTCTCAAAAATATGTGATGGAATGATTTTAGGAACACTTTTCTATGAACCTAGTACAAGAACAAAATTTAGCTTTGAAGCAGCTATGATGAAGCTAGGTGGTAAAATCTTAGGTTTTTCAGAACCAAATTCAAGTTCAGCATCAAAAGGCGAGACATTAGCAGATACTATAAAAATGGTATCAATTTATACAGATATAATTGCTATGAGACATCCTAAAGAAGGCTCAGCGAAGGTGGCAAGTCTATATTCAAGTGTTCCAATAATAAATGCAGGAGATGGTGGACATCAACATCCAACTCAAACTTTAGCAGATTTACTTACTATTGAGTGCTTGAAAAAAGGTTTGAGAGGACATACTGTGGGAATATGTGGTGATTTAAAATATGGAAGAACTGTACATTCACTAATTAAAGCGATGTCTAGGTATGAAGAAACAAAATTTATTCTGATTTCACCAAAGGAATTAAAAGTACCTGATTATATAAAACAAGAATTTATAGAGAAAAAAGGTAAGGAATATATAGAAGTTGAAAGATTAGAAGATGTGATGGATAAAATAGATATACTATACATGACAAGAATTCAAAGAGAAAGATTTTTTAATGAAGAAGAATATTTAAGATTAAAAGATAGTTATATTTTAGATACAGAAAAGATGAAGAATGCAAAAAAAGATATGATAGTTATGCATCCGTTACCAAGAGTAAATGAGATATCAATAGAAGTTGATAGTGATGATAGAGCAGCTTACTTTAAACAAGCAGAGTATGCTATGTATGTAAGAATGGCTTTAATGTGTAAACTTTTGGGGGTGGCTTAAATGTTAGAGATAACAAGTATTAGAAATGGTTTAGTTATTGATCATATAAATGCAGGAATGGGAGTGAAAATATTTAATTATTTAAATTTAGATAAATCAAAAGATAGAGTTGCTCTAATAATGAATGCTGAAAGTAAGAAGTTAGGTAGAAAAGATATTATAAAAATTGAAAAAGAAAATTGGGATGATATAGATTATACAGTTCTTGGACTTATGTCACCATCTATAACAATAGATGAGGTTAGAGAAGGCGAGGTAGTTAAGGTAAGACCAATTTTACCAGAGAGAGTTGTAGAGATTTTAAGATGTAAGAATCCACGATGTATTACAGGTGTTGAAAAATATGTTCCTCATTCATTTGTACTTATGGATAGAGAAGAAGGTACATATAGATGTGAATATTGTGATGAAATAACAAAATTATCAGAAGTTTAATTGGGGTGTTTTAAATGAATTTACTAATAAAAAATGCAAGAATAATAGATTGTAGTCAAGATTTTATAGGAGATTTATATATAGAAAATGGATTGATAAAAGAAATATCTTTGGAGATTAATAAAAAAGATACAGAAATAATTGATGCTAAAGGACTAACTTTAATGCCTTCGTTTATTGATACGCATACTCACTTTAGAGACCCGGGATTAACTTGGAAGGAAGATATAGAAACAGGATCTAGGGCAGCTTTAAAAGGGGGCTATACAGGAGTTTGCTTAATGGCCAATACTAATCCAATAGTTTCATCTAAAGAAGTTCTGGAATATGTAAGAAATAAAGGAAAAGAAGTTGGTCTGATAGATATACATCAGTGTTTATCTATTACAAAAGGTTTTGATGGAAAAACGTTAGAACATTTAGATGAATTAAAAAATGATACAGAAATAAAAGCAATATCAGATGATGGAAAAGGTGTAAAGGATGCAAGAATAATGCTTGAAGCTCTGAGAAAATCTAAAGAGTATGGATGGATAATAATGTCTCATGCAGAAAGTCCAGAATTCTCTGATTTGGATATGAGGCTTGCAGAAGATATGATGACACTTAGAGATATTGAACTTGCTAAATACACTGGTGGTAGGCTTCATATGGCTCATGTATCTACTAAGGAATCTATGAAATATATAATTGATGCAAAGCTTAATGGAGCAAATGTGACTTGTGAAGTAACACCACATCATATTTTTCTGACAAGAGATGTTAATGATTATAGGGTAAATCCACCAATTAGAGAGAAAAAAGATGTTAATTTTATACATTATGCTATAAAAAATGGATTTGTAGATACTATAGGGACAGATCATGCTCCACATACAGAAGAGGAAAAACTTAAAGGATCACCAGGGATGGTAGGACTTGAAACTGCTTTTGCAATTTGTTATACAAGTTTAGTTAAAGGAGATGTAATTACTTTGAATAAACTAAGTGAAATCATGAGCAAAAATTCTGCTAGAATTTTAGGAATGAACAAGGGAACTATAAGTATAGGGAAAGATGGAGATTTAGTTCTTATAAACTTGGATAAAAAGTACAAAATTGATTCTAATAAGTTTGCTTCAAAGGGAAAAAATACTCCATTTAAAGGTATGGAATTCTATGGACAAATTGAAATGACAATAAAAAGCGGAAAAGTTTTATATAAAAAGTAGGAGGAATTTTATGAGTAATATAATGGATAAACTATACAATAGGGTAAAAGAAAGAGGAGTTGTTTGTGTAGGATTAGATACATCATTTGATTATATACCAGAACATATTAGGTTAGGAAAAACAGATGAGGATGCCATTTTCGAATTTAATAAGGAAATTATTGATGAAACATTAGATGTAGCAGCATGTTTTAAAGTTCAAATTGCATATTATGAAGCTTTAGGAATTACAGGAATGATAGCTTATAAGAGAACATTATCCTATCTAAGAGAAAAGGATGCAATAATAATTGCAGATATAAAAAGAGGTGATATTGCAGCTACAGCTAAAATGTATGCAAAAGCTCATTTTACAGGAGATTTTGAAGCTGACTTTATTACTCTAAGTCCTTATATGGGAATGGATAGTATAGAACCCTACTTACCATATTTAGAAAATGGAAAGAAGGGAATATTTAGTTTGGTTAGAACTTCTAATAAGGGAGCAGAAGATATTGAATACTTAGATACAACTTTAGGAGATAAAGTTTATCATGTAGTTGGAGATAAATTAATGAAATTAGGTGAGAATTTAGTTTCAAAGTGTGGATATCATCCACTTGGAGGAGTTATAGGATGTACTCATGTGGAAGAAGGAAAAGAATTAAGAAAAAGATTTAGTTCAATGTTCTTTTTGATTCCTGGATATGGAGCACAGGGTGGTAAGGCTGAAGATGTTGCTATGTACTTAAATAATGGTAATGGTGGAGTTGTAAATTCTTCAAGAGGCATTTTGCTTGCATATAAGAAAGAAAATAAACCTAATGAATTTGCAAAGTGTGCAAGAGAAGAAGCAATAAGGATGAGAGATGAAATAAAAGAAGCAATAAATAAACTATAGGGGGAAACATATGGGTATTACATATAGAAAGTCAAAAGTGATTTTAAACGAAAAAGTTGTTGATAATATATATAAAATGGTTTGTGAAGATGAAAATGATATAAAGGCTGGACAATTTTATATGTTAAAACTTAATGGACAGACTTTACTTCCAAGGCCAATAAGTATATGCGAAAAAGAAGATAATAAAATAACCTTTCTTTATGCAGTTGTAGGAAAAGGAACTGAGGAATTTTCAAAAATTAAAAAAGGGGAAGAAATATCCTTAACAGGACCTCTAGGAAATGGATTTAATTTAGATGAAGAGCTTGGCAGAGTCGCGATAGTTGCAGGGGGAATTGGAACAGCACCTATGGTTGAAGTATCAAAAAGACTTAGAGAAAAACATAAAGATTGTATTGTAGATGTTTATACAGGTTTTAGGGATGAAGTATATTTAATTGAAGAATTATCTAATTATGCTGATAAGGTTGAAGTTACAACTAATACAGGAAAATATGGATACAAAGGTCTAGTTACAGAAATATTTAAACCAGAAAATTATGATACTGTATTGTGCTGTGGTCCAGAAGTAATGATGAAGGCTGTTGTTAATATGTGTAAGGAAAAAGGAGTCAAGATATATGTTTCTATGGAAAAACATATGGCTTGTGGAGTAGGTGCATGTTTAGTATGTACTTGTAAAACTAAAGATGGAAATAAGAGAACTTGTAAAGATGGACCAGTTTTTGATGGAAATTATGTAGAACTATAAACCTTAGGAGGAAAAAGCATGTTAAAGGTAAATATAAATGGAATTGAATTTAAGAATCCTGTTATAGCAGCTTCTGGAACCTTTGGTTTTGGAGAAGAGTATAACAATTTTTATAATGTAGGGATTTTGGGAGGCATATCTTCAAAAGGATTAACATTAAATCAAAAAGAAGGCAATGATGGAATTAGGGTTCTTGAAACTCCATCAGGAATGATGAATTCTGTAGGCCTTAATAATCCAGGAATAGATGGATTTATAAATAATGAACTTCCTAAAATGGAGAAGTTAGGAACTAATATACTGGCCAATGTTGGTGGAGGATGTTTTGAGGATTATGCAGAAGCTATTGAAAAAATTAATAATACAAATGTACAGATAATAGAACTTAATATATCATGTCCAAATGTTAAGGCTGGTGGAATGGCCTATGGGATTAAGTCAGAAGTAGCTTACAACTTTGTTAAAGAAATTAAGAAGATATCTAAAAAGCCATTGATGATTAAGTTATCTCCAAATGCAGAAAATATAGTTGAAATGGCATTAAAGTGCGAAGAAGCAGGAGCTGACTCATTAAGTTTAATAAACACTCTTAAAGGTTTGGCTATAGATGTATATAAAAGAAAGCCAGTATTTGAAAATGTTTATGCAGGTCTTTCAGGGCCAGCTGTTAAACCAGTTGCTTTAAGAATGGTTCATGAAGTAGCTAAAGCTGTAAAAGTCCCTGTTATTGGTCTTGGAGGTATTTCTACAGGAATAGATGCTATAGAATTTATGATGGCTGGTGCTAGTGCAGTTCAAATTGGTACAGTGAATTTTAGTAATCCATTGGCCGGAAAAGAAATAATACAAGAGATGGAGGCTTTTTGTAAGTCTCAAGGTATTAAAGATATAAATGAAATTGTAGGAATTGTTTAGGAGGAATAAAAATGCAACAATATAAGAAAGAATTTATAGAATTTATGATAGAATGTGGAGTATTAACTTTTGGTGATTTCGTAACCAAGAGTGGAAGAAAGACTCCGTTTTTTGTAAATACAGGCAATTATAGAACAGGAAGTCAACTTAAAAAATTAGGAGAGTTCTATGCTAAAGCCATAAAGGAAAATTTCCAAGAAGATTATACTATAGTTTTTGGCCCAGCATATAAAGGAATTCCATTAAGTGTTACAACTACAATTGCATTATCAGATATGTATGGTATTGATGTGAATTATTGTTCTAATAGAAAAGAAGTAAAAGATCATGGGGATAAAGGGATACTTCTTGGAAGTAAAATAGGAGATGGGGATAAAATTCTTATAGTTGAAGATGTAACTACTGCAGGAACTTCGATTTATGAAACAATGCCTATTTTAAAAGAACAAGGAAATGTTGATGTAACTGGGCTTATAATATCAGTTGATAGAATGGAAAGAGGACAAGGAGAGAAATCAGCGTTAGTAGAAATTAAAGAGAAATTTGGATTTAAAACTTGTGCTATAGTTACTATGGCTGAGGTTAGAGAGTATTTATATAATAAAGAAGTAAATGGAAATATAGTAATTAATGATGAAATTAATGAAAGAATAGATTCTTACTATAAAAAGTATGGTGCAAAATAGAAAAAATCATAATTCATTAAAAAAACTAAATTGATAAGTGGAAAATATCAGAGGCCATTAATGTTATTATATAGACATTGATGGCTTTATTAGTATAGCAAAATAAGAATAAAATTTACAAAAAAATGTGCTTATAAAGAATATTAAGCAAGAATACAATTGAAAAAGATAGTATAAAGTATAAAGAGACAAAAAAGTAAAATTAATCATATTGTATTAATTGATTTAAATTAATATAATATACTTAATATTAGTGTGATTATTTAAATAAATTCGTAAAAAAACATAAAAAAAACTAATAAACATACTTTCCTTTATACAGTAAAGTGTATAAATATGAAAGGATTTATATGTTCTAACTTAAAAAAATAAAGAAATTAAACAAAATTCTTTAAAAAAATAAAAAAAAGATATATATTATAAACAAGAAGACTAGAAAGGATAGGTTGTATGAGAAGAGAAAATGATATTATGGAAAAAGGTTCAAATGGTGGTTTATACGATTCAAGATTTGAACATGATAATTGTGGTATTGGGGCTGTAGTTAATATCAAGGGAATAAAAACTCATGAAACCGTAGCTAATGCCCTAAAGATTGTTGAGAATTTAGAACATAGAGCAGGTAAGGATGCTGAAGGTAAAACTGGTGATGGAGTTGGAATATTGCTTCAAATATCACATGAATTCTTTCTAGAAGCAGTTAAACCTTTAGGTATAAATTTAGGTTCTGAAAGAGATTATGGAATAGGGATGTTCTTTTTTCCACAAGATGAATTAAAGAGAAATCAAGCAAAAAAAATGTTTGAAATAATTGTAGAAAAAGAAGGATTAGAGTTTTTGGGTTGGAGAGAAGTTCCAACAGACTCAACTGTACTTGGAAGCAAGGCTGTTGACTGTATGCCATGTATAATGCAAGGATTTGTTAAAAGGCCTGATAGTTTATCAAAAGGATTAGATTTTGATCGAAAACTTTATATAATTCGTAGGGTATTTGAGCAAAGTAATGATAATACATATGTTGTATCTTTATCTAGCCGTACAATTGTATATAAAGGAATGTTTTTAGTTGGACAACTTCGATTATTCTTCAGAGATTTGCAAAATCCATTATATATATCAGCTATTGCATTAGTTCATTCACGTTTTAGTACTAATACAAATCCAAGTTGGCATAGAGCACATCCAAATAGATTTATTGTTCATAATGGAGAAATTAATACTATCCGTGGAAATGTAGATAAGATGCTTGCAAGAGAAGAAAATATGTCATCTAAATACTTAGAGCATGATATGCATAAAGTGATTCCAGTTGTAAATCAAGAAGGATCAGATTCTGCTATGCTTGATAATACACTTGAATTCTTAGTTATGAGTGGAATGCCATTACCACTAGCAGTAATGATTGCAATTCCAGAACCATGGAGCAAGGATAATAGTATTAGTCAATCTAAAAAAGATTTCTATCAATACTATGCAACAATGATGGAACCATGGGATGGACCAGCTTCCATTCTTTTTAGTGATGGAGATATAATGGGAGCTATATTGGACCGTAATGGACTTAGACCATCTCGTTACTATATAACAGATGATGATAATTTAATATTATCTTCAGAAGTTGGGGTGCTTGATATTGATCCTGCAAAGATTCTTGTTAAGGAAAGATTAAGACCAGGAAAAATGTTACTAGTTGATACTATTAAAGGTGAGCTTATTGATGATGAAGTATTAAAAGAATATTATGCACATAAGCAACCTTATGGAGAATGGTTAGATAGTAATTTAATTAGACTTAAGGATCTTACTATACCTAACAAAAGAGTAGAAGAATGTTCACCTGAAGAAAGAGCTAAACTTCAAAGAGCCTTTGGATATACATATGAGGATTTAAAGACTGCAATTCTTCCAATGGCAAGAACAGGAGCAGAGCCAACTGCTGCAATGGGGGTTGATAGTCCACTACCAGTTTTATCAAAAATGAAACAACCGTTATTTAATTATTTTAAGCAACTTTTTGCGCAAGTAACAAATCCACCAATTGATGCTATCAGGGAAGAAATAGTAACATCAACATCTGTATATATTGGTGAAGATGGTAACTTGTTGGAAGAAGAAGCTATAAATTGTAGGGTGTTGAAAGTTAATAATCCAATACTTACTAGCACTGATTTGCTAAAAATAAAAAATATGAAAGCAGATGGATTTAAAGTTGTAGTTATTCCTATTACTTACTATAAGAATACATCATTAGAACATGCAATAGAGCATCTGTGCCTTGAAACTGATAGAGCATATAGAGATGGAGCTAATATTTTGATACTTTCTGATAGAGGAGTAGATGAAAATCATGTTGCAATACCATCACTTCTTGCAGTTTCAGCACTTCAACAACATTTAGTAAAAACAAAGAAGAGAACTTCTGTTGCAATGATACTTGAAAGTGGAGAACCAAGAGAAGTCCATCATTTTGCTACTTTACTTGGTTATGGAGCTTGTGCAATCAATCCATATTTGGCTCAAGAAAGTATAAAAGAGCTTATTGATAATAGAATGCTTGATAAAGATTACTATGCTGCAGTAGATGATTATAATAATGCAATTCTTCATGGAATAGTTAAGATTGCATCCAAAATGGGAATATCTACAATTCAGTCATATCAAGGATCACAAATTTTTGAAGCTATAGGTATTAATTCAGAAGTTATAAATAAATATTTTACTAATACAGTTAGTAGAATAGAAGGAATTAGTGTTAAAGATATTGAAAAGCAGGTAGATGAACTTCATTCTTCAGCTTTTGATCCACTTGGACTAAATGTTGATTTAACATTAAATAGTGAAGGAAGTCACAAGCTTAGAAGTGAAAAAGAAGAACATTTGTATAACCCTAAAACAATTCATCTTCTACAATCAGCAACTCGTAGTGGAGATTATGATACGTTTAAAGAATATACTTCATTTATTAATAGTGAAACAGATATAGGGAATTTAAGAGGATTATTAGAATTTAATTATCCTAAAAAAGGTATATCAATTGATGAAGTTGAAAGTGTTGAATCTATTGTAAAGAGATTTAAAACAGGGGCTATGAGTTATGGTTCTATATCAAAGGAAGCTCATGAAACTCTTGCAATTGCAATGAATATGCTTCAAGGTAAATCAAACTCTGGTGAAGGTGGAGAAGATTTAGAAAGGCTTACTGTAGGTGAAGATGGCATTAATAAATGTTCTGCAATAAAGCAAGTTGCATCAGGAAGATTTGGAGTTACTTCAAGATATCTGGTAAGTGCTAAGGAAATTCAAATAAAGATGGCTCAAGGAGCAAAACCAGGTGAAGGTGGACATTTACCATCAGGAAAGGTATATCCATGGGTTGCTAAGACAAGACATTCAACTCCAGGGGTAGGGTTAATATCTCCGCCACCACATCATGATATATATTCAATTGAAGATTTAGCTCAATTAATATATGACTGTAAGAACGCAAATAAGGATGCTAGAATATCAGTTAAACTTGTTTCAGAAGCTGGGGTAGGTACAGTAGCTGCAGGCGTTGCTAAGGCTGGTGCACAAGTTATTCTTGTTTCAGGTTATGATGGTGGTACAGGAGCTGCACCTAGAAATTCAATATACAATGCAGGTCTTCCATGGGAACTTGGAGTTGCAGAAACACATCAAACATTAATAATGAATGATTTAAGATCAAAAGTTATTCTTGAAACTGATGGTAAACTTATGAGTGGTAGAGATGTTTTAGTAGCAGCACTACTTGGAGCGGAAGAATTTGGTTTTGCAACTGCACCACTTGTAACTTTAGGTTGTGTAATGATGAGAGTATGTAATTTAGATACTTGCCCAGTTGGTGTTGCAACACAAAATCCTGAACTTAGAAAGAGATTTAAGGGTAAACCAGAATATGTTATGAACTTTATGAGGTTTGTAGCCCAAGAGTTACGTGAATATATGGCTAAACTAGGTATTAGAAAAATTGACGAATTGATTGGAAGAACTGATTTATTAAGACAAAAAGAAAATGTTTCATTAAAAGCAGCTAATACTATAGATCTTTCTAGAATTATAAATAATCCTTATATTGGAGAAAACTATACTAATACCAATTATGATAATAAGCAAGTATATGATTTTGAACTTGAGAAGACTGTTGATGAAAGAGTGTTGCTTAAGAAATTAAAATTATCACTTGATAATAAGGAAAAGAAAACTATTGAAATAGATGTAACAAATATAGATCGTACATTAGGAACAATATTTGGAGCTGAAATTACAAAGAAATATCATAACACATTGGAAGATGATACTTTTGTTGTAAAATGTAAAGGTAGTGGTGGACAAAGTTTTGGAGCATTTATTCCAAAAGGATTAACATTAGAACTTATAGGTGATAGCAATGACTATTTAGGAAAAGGACTATCTGGAGGAAAAATAATAGTTTATCCACCAAAAGGTGTTAAATTTAAAGAAGATGAAAATATTATAATAGGTAATGTTGCATTATATGGAGCTACAAGTGGTAAGGTATTTATAAATGGTGTAGCAGGAGAAAGATTCTGTGTACGTAATTCTGGAGCAACTGCTGTTGTTGAAGGAGTTGGTGAACATGGATGTGAATATATGACTGGTGGACGTGTTATTGTACTTGGAAAAACAGGTAAAAACTTTGCTGCTGGTATGAGTGGCGGAATTGCCTATGTATTAGATGAAAATAGAGATTTATATAAGAAGCTAAATAAGGAACTTGTTTCAACTGAAGGTGTTACTTCTAAGTATGATGTTTTAGAATTGAAAGAAATCATTGAAGAGCATGTAAAACATACTAATTCTAAAAAAGGTAGAGAAATACTAGAAAATTTTGGAGAATATTTACCGAAGTTTAAGAAGGTAATCCCATATGATTATAAGCGTATGCTTATGACAACAGTGCAAATGGAAGAAAAAGGACTTAGCAGTGAGCAAGCACAAATTGAAGCATTTTATGCTAATACAAAGAGATAGGAGCGAAATAACATGGGAAAACCAACAGGCTTTTTAGAATTTGAACGTGAAAATAGTTTAGCTATAGATCCAAAAGAAAGAATAAATAATTTTAATGAATTTCATACACCACTGACAAAGGAAAAAAGAAAAGCTCAAGGGGCTCGTTGTATGGATTGTGGAGTACCATTTTGTCAATCAGGAATGACAATTAAAGGAGCAACAACAGGATGTCCTTTGCATAATTTGATTCCAGAGTGGAATGATTTGATATTTACTGATAATTGGGATCAATCATATAAGCGTTTATTAAAAACAAATAACTTCCCAGAATTCACAGGAAGAGTATGTCCAGCGCCTTGCGAAGCAGCATGTACTTCAGGAATTAATTGTTCGCCAGTTTCTATTAAAGAAAATGAATTAAGTATTATTGAAAATGCTTATGAAAATGGTGTTGTAGAAGTTAATATACCAAAAGTTAGAACTGGGAAAAAGATAGCAATAGTAGGTTCTGGTCCATCAGGACTTGCTGCTGCTGATCAATTAAATAAACGTGGTCATGATGTAACAGTATATGAAAGAGAAGATCGTATTGGAGGATTACTTATGTATGGAATCCCAAATATGAAACTTGAAAAAAATATTATAGAAAGAAAAGTTTCTATAATGAAAGAAGAAGGAGTTAAGTTTGTAACTAATGCAAATATTGGTGCAAACTATAAAGCTTCAAAGCTCAAGAAGGAATTTGATAGTATTATTTTAGCTTGTGGTGCATCAAATCCAAGAGATATTAAGGTACCTGGAAGGGAAGCTAAAGGAGTTTATTTTGCAGTAGATTTTCTAAAGTCAACTACAAAGAGTCTTTTGAATTCTAATTTACAAGATGGTAAATATATATCAGCTAAGGATAAGAAGGTAATAGTAATTGGTGGAGGAGATACTGGTAATGACTGTGTTGGTACATCAATTAGACATGGAGCAGCATCGGTAATGCAACTTGAAATGATGCCAAAATTACCAGATGAAAGAGCTGATAACAATCCTTGGCCTGAATGGCCTAGAGTTTGCAAAACAGACTATGGTCAAGAGGAAGCTATTGCTGTATATGGACATGATCCAAGAGTATATCAAACAACAGTTAAAGAGTTTATTTCTAATGAAGCTGGAGAAGTATGTAAAGCAAAACTTGTTAAGCTTGAAAGTAAGAAAGATGAAGATACAGGTAGAATGATGATGGTAGAAATATCTGATTCAGAATATGAAGTAGAGGCTGATTTAGTACTTATTGCTGCTGGTTTCTTAGGAAGTGAAAATTATGTTACTAAGGCTTTTGATGTTGAAGTCGATGGGCGTAGTAATGTGTTAACAGAATCAGGCAAATACAAAACAAGTGTTGATGGTGTATTTGTAACAGGAGATATGCATAGAGGTCAGTCTTTGGTTGTTTGGGCAATTAGAGAAGGACGTGAAGTAGCTAAAGAAGTAGATTTAAACTTAATGGGATATACTAATTTAGAATAAAAAAAAGTGGATTTAATCCACTTTTTTTAATTGTCTGACTTTTTCAGTTCATCTACATGAATAGTCACGCAATTATTATTTTTAATAGAATTAACTATTGTTTTCATTGGAGAATCATCACTAATAGTATAATTAAGTTTATTATTATCTGTATTAAAGTCTATATAGTCAATTTCAATTGAAGGATGATAGAAAAAACTTTTTAATACACTTTTATCCTTTGAAGCCAGTCCATTAGTTATACTTGCTGAACTTCCATTTTCAACAAATCCCAACGGAGTAGGAACAAATAAGCTGCCTTCTTCTGATTTATATATATTTTTCTTTGAATTATCATAAGGTTCGTAAATATATCTAAAATAATCTCCTATTATTTTTTGTTGCAAATGAGTATCTCTATAATGAGGACTTTCATAAAAACTTATTGGAATATTTAGAGCGCTAGCTGTATCAATACCATTTTCAATAACTTCTCTAGTTGATTTTTCATCACTATTAACATTTTTAGACATTTCTTCACCTACAGCACTTCTTTCATCATCATGTTGATGAGTGTAACCATGCAATCCAATTTCACAACCTTTATTAATTAAGTAATCAAGAAGATTAATAAAACCAACATTAGTAATATTGTTATTTGTCAGTAAATCATTATCAATACCATCAGTTGGAGCCTTAAATCTAGGAATCCATCCAAGATGAAATTTAATTCCTTGAGAAAATAGATAATCTCCCATAATTTTAATTTTGGTTTGATTTTTGTCAACAAAATTTGAATCACCACAAGTAAAATCTTCAAACCTAAATAAAGCTATGTTCTTACCATCTTCTAAAGTTTGTGGGGTTGGAGTTTTTACTTCATTATTTAAAAGAGTAATACTATTTGCGTCAAAATCAAATTCTGCAAAAAGATTAAAAAGCTCTTCTATATCAGATATTGATATATAGGGTTCATTGTCTTTAAAAAGTATATTACCTCTTAAATGTCCTGTTTTTTCATTTTTTGTAAAAGAATTAGAGTTAGCATTTACTAGAATTTTGTTAGAATCACTTATTATAGAATATAATTCATCATTATACAGAGTCTTGTATCCCAATTTGTTAGATATGTATGATAAAGGTATATAATATCTTTGAGATTTTAAAAGCACAGGAATATTTTTTATATTATGGTCATTAAGAATATTGAAAGTAACTCCTGAAACTTTGCTAATTGACATATCATCAAAATTAAGTTTTGCTTTGTATGAACTTGTAAAATTATCATCAGGTAAAAGAGAAGATGATAGTACATTATTTTTTATAGTTACTTCATTATTTAAAAAAATATAATGGCGCCATATGCCATAACCTGTTAAAATCATTAGTAAAATAAGTGGAATTACGATTAATTTAATTTTCTTTTTCATTCTCTACACCTACCAGTTGTATATAAATTTTAATTTCTTCTAATTATACTATTTTTTTATCAACTAGTATACAATAATTTAGGATAATTTGACTTAAATAAGAATAAAGGCTTGAATTTTAAGCTTTAAAGATAAAATATTAAACATAATATTCTTTCACCTTTTTATATTAAAGAATATGTTATATAATAAAAATATAAACAAATGAAAGTTTTGATTGGAGGAAAATATGGCTATAGGTAGAATTCATTCAATAGAATCAATGGGACTTGTAGATGGACCTGGAATTAGAGTTGTGGTATTTTTTCAGGGATGTGCATTAAGGTGTAAGTATTGCCATAATCCTGATACATGGGCAGTAAATGAAGGTGAAGAATATTCACCTGAAAGGCTTGTGAATAAAATTAAAAGTTTTAAACCATATTTTCAAAAAAGTGGAGGTGGGGTTACTTTTTCAGGAGGAGATCCATTAAGGCAACCTGAATTTCTTTTAGAGGTATTAAAGCTTTGTAAAGAAAATGATATAAACACTTGTATTGATACTGCAGGATATGGATTTGGAGACTATGATGAAATATTAAAATATACGGATTTAGTTCTTTTTGATATTAAGGATATTACAAGAGAAGACTATAAGAAAATAACTCTTATGGAGATAGATGAGTCTTTAAATTTCTTAGAAGCTATGAAAAGAAACAATACTAAAATATGGATAAGACATGTTGTGGTTCCAGGGTACACAGATGGAGAAGAACATATAAGGAAACTTAATGACTATATTTCAGATATTCCAAATGTAGAAAAAGTGGAGTTATTACCTTATCATCTTTTGGGGGTAAACAAATATGAAATGATGAATATGAAATATCCATTAGAAGGTGTTCCTACAATGGATAAAGAAGTATGTGAAAGTTATAAGAAATTAATAACTAAATAAATATAGCACCAATTACTAATGAATTTTGGTAATTGGTGCTTTGTTAAATGTTAAATATTATCATCACTATTTGAAGATTGTTTATGTTCAAATTTTTTCTTAGAGCTTTCATATTTTTTTGGGTCATAAAATATACATATGGATAAAAAAAGACCTATAGGTATACCTATATAAATTTTCTGAAATAGAAATGAAAAACTAATTGATATACCTAAAAAGGCTAATAAAAAGTGTATGAAATTTTTAGTGGTGAAATTCATATTAATACCTCCCAATATAACTATAAATCAATTATACATAATATTATCAAAAGTTACAATTAATAGTAAGAAATGTTTTGTTAAGTTAATGGATTATTTTAAGAGAGATAGAATATATATAAAAAGGGATGGAGGAGATATAATGAAAAAGTTTCTTGTAAGGACACTGGTTGGATTTTCTTTAATATTTATTATACTATTTGCCTTAACTATGGCTTTAGAGTTTAAGAATAAAAGCGGTTTAACAGAGCAGGTTAAAGTTGAAGAAAGTATTGTGGATGGACAAATTCAAGTTCCAGAGACTCCTAAAAAGGTACAAGCAAATTATGAGTTTTCACAGTTATATTTTTTTTGTGGAACACTCATAAGTTTAGGGACTCCAATACTTTTTTACTATTTTGGAGGAATTGAACTTATTAAGAGGATGAAACTTAAAAAGAAGATAATAGAAGGAATAGTATTATGTATATTGTATGGAGCTTTATCAGAAATTCTATTATTTCCAAAGGTGCTGTTTAGTAGCTTTTATAGAGCAAGATTAGTAGGCTTGAGTAATCAAAGTTTTTTTAATTTTTTAAGTGATTTTATAAAAGGGTTAGGAGAAGATTTAATATTTGTATTACCAATTGCTGTGGTTATATATTTGATTTTTCTAAAAAGGAAGAGATGGTATATATGGGTATCTGGTATATTAGTATCAGTTAGCTTAATTAGCAATTATGTTTATCCATATATTGATGAAATGGAAAATAACCTTGTTGATATGGAAGATGGAGAATTAAAAGATAAGATTTTAGAGTTGTCAAAGGATGCTGGCATTGAAAATTTAGATATAAAGGTTATCCCAAAAAGTCATAAAACAGAAAGTATGAATGCATATATGACAGGAATACATAATAGTAGAAGAATTGTATTTTGGGATACTACATTAAATAAATTAAGTGAAAAAGAAATATTATCAGTTGCAGCACATGAAATGGGGCATTATAAACTCAATCATATCCAAAAATCCATGATTCTTGGATTACTAGGAATTGTAATGATGGTTTTAGCCATTCATATATTTATGCTTAAAAGTAAGGGAAGAGAATATAGAATAATTGATAATGTTCCAAGGATATTATTAATATTAAGCATAATATCTATTTTAACAGCACCGTTAGAGACTGCTATTTCTAGAAAAGCTGAGGTAGAAGCTGATGAATTTGCAATGAAAGTCACTCATGATAATTTAACAAATGGTCTATTGGAGTTAAAGTTTGTAGAAAGTAATTTAACACCTATAAATGTTAATAGTTTATATAAATGGCTTGCCTATGATCACCCTACAGTGAAAGAAAGAATTGAGAATAGTAATAAATTTAAAGAATAGCAAAACAAAAGAGGCTACTTATTAGTAACCTCTTTTGTTTTGTGAACTGAAATAACCAGCAGGAATATATCCTTTTTTTAATCCTTCTATAATTAGTAAATAAGTTGCAGCAGTATCAAATCTAGCATCATGATAATTTCCACTACCTTGAAACAGTTGGTTAGCTTTAGCAGAAATTTGATCTTTGCTTATATTTAAGAATGAAATAACTTCTTCTAGCTTTGGATTCTTATAATCCCCATTAGGTCGTAAAATCTTACATATATTCTTGTAATAATTCATAGTACAAAAAGTATTTCTTGGTTCATAATCAATTCCCATACAGTTTAGTTCATGTTTCATAAATTTTATATCAAAATTCACATTATGACCTATAACAAAGTCAGCATCTCTAAAGTCATTTTCAAATTCCTCTAACATATCTTCAAAATATTTACCATTTGATAATTCATATAATTTCTCCAATGAAAAACCATGTATAGCTTCTGCGGAAGGGTCCATTTCATCAACAGTTATGAAAAAGTTTTTTCCTTCTGTTTTTTGTGGCTTAGTTGAAGCATCTATTGTAATATAGCTAAGCTGGCATATATGACCAGGCCTTATGCTCGTAGTTTCTGTATCAAAAATTAATAATTTCATTTTATTCCTCCTAAAGATTATTGTGACAATAAAACAATTATATCACAACCTAAGCTTTAAGAACTATAGTGAATTACTAATTGTATTTAAAAGAGATAAACAGCTATTCAAGCAAGTATCATTACTATCAAGTAATGGATTAAACTCTACAAAATCCATGGATTTAACTTTTTTTGTCATAAATAAAGAACTAATTATTTTTTTTCCACCTTCTAAAGTTAGTCCATCATCAACTGGAGTACCAGTACCAGGAACAAAGGATGGATCTATTGAATCTATATCAAAACTTAAATGAATATTATTTATATTTTTTTTGTTAATTATATCAAGAACTTCATTAATACAAGCATCTAACCCTTTTTCCTTTATTGCCTTCATAGTCCAAACATTAAGGTTATTTGATTTTATTAAGTCTAATTCTCCTTGATCTAGGTCTCTAGCACCTAGTATAAAAACATTTTTCATAGAAACCTTTTGACTTTTTGAAAATATTGATGTTAAATCATTGTCTCCCAATCCCATTGAAGCAGCCAATGGCATTCCATGAACATTTCCAGATGGTGTTGTATTTTCTGTATTAAGGTCACCATGAGCATCAACCCATATAACAGCATAATCATCTTTATAGAATTCTCCAGAAGCTGCAACGCTTCCAAGAGCTAATGCATGATCTCCACCGATAACTAGAGGAAATTTATCATTTTTCAAACTATTCCATACAGAATTTGCTAAAAGTTCATTAGCATCTACTATTTCGTTAAGATATTTCATTTTCTTACTGTGTATGAATTTATCATTTGTATTCACATTATTTATAAAAATATTCCCTAAATCATTTACGTTATGATTTTTAGAAAATATATTAACAAGTCCATTTTCTCTAAGTGTATTAGGCCCAAGGTCTACACCTGGTTTATCACAGCCATAGAATAATGGGACACCAATTATATTTATATCCATATCATACCTCCAGTTTTCGTCTTTATAGCCCATTAACTATATTAATATCATAATGATGTAATGTAAATATAAAATTTTATTAAATTTTATATACTTAGTTTATGTTTAAATAAGACGAAAAATTAATAATTATATGATATTATGATAAATATATGTATTATAAATTATTAATTAACTATTTTAAATTAAATATAGACAATTACTTGAGATTTATATAATACTAAAATATACAAGGAGGAGTAATTATGATAAAAGAAGGTAAAAGAAAAATATCAATAATTGGAGCAGGTTTTGTAGGTGCAACTACAGCTTATGCATTAATGAATAGTGGGATTGCAACTGAAATATGTATTTATGATATTAATATGGATAAGGCATTAGGAGAAGTAATGGATTTAGTTCATGGAACTTCATTTGTAAAGCCTGTTAATATTTATGCAGGTGGGTTAGACGAAACAAAAGATTCAGATATTATAATAATTACTGCTGGGGCAGGACAAAAAGAGGGGGAAACTAGATTAGATTTAATTGATAAAAATTATAAGATATTTCAAAGCTTTATTCCTGAATTAGTAAAGTATAGTCCTAAATCTATTTTGCTAGTAGTATCAAACCCAGTAGATATTTTAACTTATATAACTTATAAAATATCTGGTTTTCCAAAAGGAAGGGTAATTGGGTCAGGAACAGTGCTAGATACTTCAAGACTTAAGTTTGTATTAGGTAAGTATTTTGAAGTTAATAATAGTAATATTCATGGATATGTTGTAGGTGAGCATGGAGATAGTGAAGTTGTAACTTGGAGTAGTTCAAGTATTGCTGGAGAGAGTTTTGATGAATATTCAAAGCAAAGAAATTTAGAATGGGATAATGAAATAAAAGATGTAATAGAAAATGATGTTAAGAATGCTGCTTATGAAATAATTAGTAGAAAGAAGGCTACTTATTTTGCAATAGGGCTTGCTGTTAATAGGATAGTAGAGGCAATATTTAGAGATGAAAATAGTATTTTAACTGTCTCTAGTCTATTTCAAGGAGAATATGGGATAGAGGATATTTATTTAGCTATACCAACAATAGTTAATAGAACTGGAGCTAAAAGCACAATTGAAATGCCTCTTGATACTGAAGAAAAAGATAAGTTAAAAAAGTCAGCTGATATTTTAAAAGAACATTTAAAAAAATGTAATTTATAATTCATTTTTTTATAATTTATTCAGTAAAGTTTTTAGGTATAATTTAGATAATTATTTTTGTCTAAATTATACCTTATTTCAATTTTATTTTTAATTGTAAGAAATATTTTTGTAAATGTTTTATTGCAATAACTCTGAATTTATAATATGATTTTACAACTATAAAAACTTGAAGTATAATTTAGTATGAATATTAAAAAAAATAGCTAAATAGTGAAAAAAATATTATTAATATTGATATTACTGTAAAACGATTATATATTAGAGAAAATAAAGTGTAGAATTAAATTTTTAATGGAGAGGCAGCGAATGGAGAAAAATGTTAGTAAGATAAAAAAGAAAAAAAAGATTAAAAAGATTAGAAAATTTAGTTGGAAGTTATTAATTGGATTTATGTTTTTTGAATTGATTTTTACAGGTGCAACTGGACCATTGGTATTATTGTATGGGCCATTTCAAACTGCAAAATCTATATTTGTTGGTACAGCAGTTGGTTCAATGCATTATAGTTGGTTAGCAACTACATTTCTTTCAGAAGAAGAAATTAATAAAATTTTAGGAAGAGGAGGAACAGAATCTAACGAGAATAATATTTCAACGGATACAAATTCAAATTTAATTAGTATCTCTAACAATCATGATGAGACAATTGATCATAAAACAATTGAAGGAGAAAATTTTATTGGACAGGTTCTTACAATAAATGATCCCTTTAGAATTAAAATAGGTTATACATCGAAGTTAAATTCTTCTCAAAAAGAAGGTGAGACAACATCTATGATAGCTGAAAATAATAACGCAGTAGCAGCTATAAATGGCGGAGCGTTTCAAGATGAGCCAAATAGTCAAGCGTGGTCTGCAAATGGAGGTACTCCTTCTGGAGTGATTATTACTGGAGGAAATGTAATTTATGATGATACAGCAGGGGCGAAAAAAGGAACTATTGCTATGGCTAATGGTCGTTTAATATCTGGTGATTTTACTAAAAATGAATTATTGTCAAAAGGAGTTACAGAAGCTGTTAGTTTTGATACAGATGTTCTGGTTGTTGAAGGAAAAGCAGCAAAATTGAAATATCGTATTGGTGGATATTCCCCTAGAACTCTAATTGGACAAAAAAGTGATGGTAGTATACTATTTGTAGTTTTAGATTCTAAAAGCGGGAGTAGAATGGCCGCAACTTTAGATGAAGCACAACAAGTAATGATTAAATTAGGTTGTATGACAGCTACTACATTAGATGGAGGTAAGTCTACAACTATGTATTATAATGGGGAAGTTATAAATACTCCTTCAAATGAACTTGGAGAAAGGTATATACCAACTGCTGTTATAGTAAAATAAGTTAGAGAGGTTAACATATGAATGGATTCAAAAGAATTATAATATGGGCTTTGTTATCAGTACTGATGCAAGCTGCTGGATTATTATATTTAGATAAAGTATATTTTAAACAATCTTCTGATTTTAAAGTACAAGAACCTAAGAAAGAAGTAATACCAAATAATGTGGATTTGTCAATACCAAATGAAGCCACAAAAATAGAAAGTTCATTTGATGGTAAATATGTGACTTATTTTGTAGAAAATAAATTGTATCTTTTAGATACAAAAAATGGTACATCAGAAGAAATAATAACAAATGATGAAAAAAGAGAAGTTTTGTATAGTAAATGGCTTTCAGATTCAAATATGCTTACAATAGCTGAAAAGAAAGTGGGGAGTTCTTCTAAAAAAAATATTGTAGATATATTAGGTTTTACAGCAAATAATAAAAAGGAAAAGTCTTTTACAGAAAAAGGTGTACTAATTACATATACCAATGGAATGGAGATTGTTGGAATTGAAACAGAAACAAAAAATGGAGTTATATATATACCTGTAAACACTAATGGCAGTACTTCAACTATAGTTAGAAGAAACATTGATGGTAAATTTGAAAATATACCTATAAAAAATATGACTGTTAGTGAATTGTTAATATATCCCAATAAAAATGGAGATATGATTTATAAAGACAAAAAAAATAATAAATTTTATAGTTATTCAAATGGAAAATCAACAATAATTAATTTTACTGATTCTAATAAATATGAACTTTTAGGCATAGATTCAAAGGATAATGTATATTGGGGGGAGTTAGGTGCTGGAGATAAAATAACAAAAATAGTTTATGGTTCTATTGATACTAAAATAGCTACATGGAAGACTGTACAGCTTGACAAAGGAGTATCTAAGAAGGAAATATATATTAATAACAAAAATGAAATTTTGGTTAATAATAGCTTAGAAGGAAAGGTAAAAAACCTTACTACAAATGTAGAAGTAAGTTATTCAGGTAAATTTATTTCTGTGAATAATAAGGTGATTTTAAGCAAAGATAATGATAAGTTATATGTTAAAAACTTAGCTGAGGAATCTAATAAGGAAACTAAATAACTTGAACTAAAAACTTCTCTAGAATATTCTAGAGAAGTTTTTAGTCATATAAATTTCAATTTGCTATACTTTATGATATAATACCTTTCAGAATACTTTTTGAATAGGAGAGAATTATGGACTTAATGAATAACATGAGCTTAACAGATTTTCTATATAGCAAAATTATAATTGTTCCTGCAATACTTTTAGCATTTGCATTTCATGAATATGCTCATGCTAAGGTTGCAGATATGTTAGGTGATAAAACGCCAAGATTTCAAGGGAGACTTACTCTTAATCCTGCAAGTCACTTAGATCCTTTAGGAACACTACTTATACTTTTTGTTGGCTTTGGGTGGGCAAAACCTGTAGAAACAAATCCAAGAGTTTTTAAAAATTATTATAAGGATGATCTAAAGGTTAGTATAGCTGGACCACTTGCAAATTTATTTTTAGCTTTTATAGGGTGTCTATGTTGGGGAGTATTTATGGTACTTGTTATGAAAACAAGCTTTTTACCAAGTGCAATTTCTAATGTTATTATTGGAATGTTGCAAGCTGTTTTTTCTATTAATGCATCACTTTTTGTATTTAATTTATTACCACTTCCAGGACTAGATGGTTTTTGGGTGTTAAGAGATTTAAAACCAGATTTTTTTAATAGTATTAGTGACACATTATATAGATATCAACCGATTATTTGGTTTGCAGTTATATTTTTGGGAGGAAGAGTTTTATCTATCCCAGTTGGATACGTAATGCAGTTTATTTTAATGATAGTAAAACCAATATTTGGATTGTTGTACTAATCTAGGAGGACAGAAATGAGACTAAGAAAAAAATGGTGGGCGAGACCAGAATTAGAAGAAAATAAATTGTTTGTAAATGAGCCAAGAGAACTTAAAGGCAAGTGGAAAGAAGAGTTTGGAAATAATAATCCTATACATCTAGAGCTTGGATGTGGACGTGGTGGATTTTTAACACAAAATTGTTTAAAGTATCCTGATATAAACCATGTAGCTATTGATTTAAAAGATGAAGTTTTAGTATATGCTATGAGAAAGGTTCAAGAGTATCCTGAAATTAATAATGGAAGATTAGTAGCTTTAAATATAAGCTTTGTAAGTGAACTTTTCGATAAAGATGAGATAGAAAAGATTTATATTAATTTTTGCAACCCATGGCCTAAGGATAGACATAATAAGAGGAGATTAACACATTCAAGGTTTTTAGAGGAATATAAGAAATTCTTGAAGGTAGGTTCTGAAATGTGGTTTAAGACAGATGATACAAATCTTTTTAATGATTCACAGGAATATTTCAAAGAAAGTGGATTTGAAATAGAATTTTTAACATATGACCTACATAATTCTGATTTTAAAGAAAATATAATGACTGAATATGAAACTAAGTTCACTAAATTGGGAATGAAAACAATGTTTTTAAAAGCAAGATTGAAATAAAACAAGCTATCTGAACAGTTAAATTACTTAACTAGTTTAGATAGCTTGTTTTTTAATCTTTAAAAATTAAAAGAGTTTTATCATATATTTCATGAAATCTTCGTGATAATTTTGAAATTTGTTGAAATTCTAAATTTAAGTCAGATTTTGATAAAATTTTTATTATTACAGAATTTTCAGTTATAGTTACATGTAGGTCTTCTGCTTCACTTTTAAGATTTCTATTTAACTTTTCAGCTATAGCTAAAAGAATTCCTATTTCATCTATTGCTTTCACATTAAGCTTATTTATTAGTAAACAATATTGGGGTAAGGAAAGATGATAACTGAAATTCCTATGTGAAGCAGCTATGGCGGAACTAAGAAGTAATTCTTTATGAGTTAAGCCATTAATGTTGGAGTTTAATATTATATAAAATGAATGTTTTTCGTGCTGGTAATAGTTTATATTTGTACCTATATCATGAAGATATGATGCGGTTT
The DNA here is from genome assembly GCF_031626875.1 of Clostridium sp. SHJSY1. NCBI lineage: Bacteria > Bacillati > Bacillota > Clostridia > Eubacteriales > Clostridiaceae > Clostridium > Clostridium sp. SHJSY1. The sequence goes on along the minus strand of NZ_JANDMF010000004.1, from coordinate 19,591 downwards.
TAATAATTTTATTATAGTAATCACCTAATTTATGGAGCGGTTTTAATGATTCAAAAAGTTTTTTTGTAGTATGGTAAACATGTTTGGAATGAGACAGGTTTAAGTTGAAGTCTTCTACTAAACCTATTAAACTTAAGTCTAATATATCTTGTGTTAAATTGAAGTTTTTTTCTATATAATCAAAAATAATACCTTCTTTTAAGCTAGGTTTAGATATAGTAATGTTAGATATATTAAAATATGAAACTATTTCTTGAAATAAAAGAGTTCCCCCAACTAGTAGATCTACATTTTCTTGTGAAATTCCATCCAGCCTTTTTCTTTGTGTAAGAGTTTTAGATTTTAGTAGATTATATATATCTTGAATATCTATATCATTTGTAATGTAGTTGTGCAATATGTCAAGAGGATATTTTTTTCGTATCCTATCGAGTTTGGCAACTGAGTGAATAGTTTCACCAGTACCAATTATATGATCAAATTTTATTCCTTTTATTTTGCTAATTTTATTTAACTCACTTTTAATATTTATTAAAGCCTTATCAATATTTTCTTTCAATATTTTATCTTGTAAATTATAGTTATATGATAAATTAGTTGAACCTATTGATAAGGTGACACTGTGCTTTATAGTTTTATTGGTTATCCATATTATATGAGTTGTTTTTTCTTGTATATTAATGAGTATAGCATTATCTAAATAAATACTGTTTATTATAGATAGATAAGTATAATATATTTCATCTTTAGTTTCTAAAATACATAATTCTATATTAAGTTCTTTCTTAATGGTTTTGATAAAAATATCTTTATTAATGGCATCATTTAAGAAGCTGGTGGATACTGGTATGAGTTTGGTTACCTCATAAGTATCAGCAAGATTTCTAAATTCTTTTAATATAGATATAGTTTCTTTTAGTTTTAAATCAGATATTTCATAATTTTTCATAATGTCATCATAAAGTCTTATGGGAAAAGATAGTTCATCAATTATTTTGAAATAGCCACTTTTTTGAATTTCGGTGAGGGTAAAAGTAATTGAATTACCACCGATTATAATGACTCCAGTTTTGTCCATATTAAACGCCTCTTAAAATTAAATAAGCTTAGATAATATTATATTATCATTTAGTATATAATGTTAATAAATTTCTGTATTGACATAAAATCTTCTTTATATGTATAATATACTAAAGAATTTAATAAAGAGATTCTGTGAAAAGGGAAGTAGGATTAATTGATTTGGAAGCGAGTAAGGGATGGTGTAAGCCTTATGAATAGATTGGTTTGAATAGAGCCTTGGAGAAACTACCTAAAAAGTAGTCGCGAGAAATTGCGTTAAGAAATTTAAGTGGCATTTACTGCAATTAGAGTGGTACCGCGGAAGAAATATTCCGTCTCTTATTTTATTAAGAGGCGTTTTTTTATTTTAAGAGCTTATTTTATATTTGAAGTAAGTTTATATATTTAGGAGGATTTTATGGATTATAAAAAGAAAGTTGCTGAATTAATCAGTGCAGAAGTAGAATTAGATGTAGAAGAAATTGAAAAATTAATAGAAATTCCACCAAGACCAGAAATGGGAGATTATGCTTTTCCATGTTTTCAATTTGCAAAAACAATGAGAAAAGCTCCTAACATGATAGCAGAAGAATTAAAGAATAAGTTAAATAGTGAAGGATTTGAAAAAATTGAGAATTTAGGACCGTACATTAATTTCTTTGCTGATAAAAGTGTATTTGCTAAGAATACAATAGAGAAGGTATTGTCAGACGGAGAGAATTATGGTTCTTCAAATGTAGGTGAAGGAAAGACTGTATGTGTTGAATATTCATCACCTAATATTGCAAAGCCATTTCATGTTGGACATTTATTTACTACAGCAATAGGTCATTCTTTATATAAGATGTTTAAAAAAGAAGGATACAATGCAATAGGTATAAATCATCTTGGTGATTGGGGAACTCAATTTGGTAAGCTGATATCTGCTTATCATAGGTGGATAGATGAAGAAGCTTTAGAAGAAGATCCTATAAAAGAACTTTTAAGAATTTATGTAAAATTTCATGATGAAGCTGAAAAAAATCCAGAACTTGAAGATGAAGGAAGAGCATATTTTAAGGCTTTAGAAGATGGAGATAAAGATGCAGAAGCTTTATGGAAGAGATTTAGAGATTTAAGTTTAAAGGAATTTGAAAGAGTTTATAAAATATTAGGTGTAGAATTTGATTCTTATGCTGGAGAAGCATTTTATAATGATAAGATGGATGTAGTTGTAGATACATTAAAAGACAAAGGGCTTTTAGTAGAGAGTAATGGAGCTCAAGTTGTTATGCTTGATGATTATAACATGCCACCATGTATAGTTCTTAAAGGTGATGGAGCTTCAATATATGCAACAAGAGATTTAGCTGCAGCGATGTACAGAAAGAAAACATATGATTTCTATAAGAGCATATATGTTGTAGGAACTCCGCAAGCATTGCATTTTAAACAAGTATTTAAAGTGTTAGAACTTGCAGGAAATGAATGGGCTAAGGATTGTGTTCATGTAGGCTTTGGATTAGTTAAATTTGCGGATAGAAAGCTTTCAACTAGAAAAGGGGAAGTAATATTACTTGATGACCTTTTAAGAGAATCAGTTGAAAAGACTTTAGAAATAATGAATGAAAAAAATCCTGATCTTGCAAACAAAGAAGATGTAGCAAAAAAAATAGGAGTAGGTGCAGTAGTATTTACTTATCTTAAGAATTCAAGAGAGAAAGATATAGTGTTTGATTGGAAAGAAATACTTTCGTTTGAAGGTGAAACAGGACCTTATGTACAGTATGCATATGCAAGAGCGAATAGTATTTTAAGAAGAGCTGGGGAAATAAAAGGTATAGTTGATTATTCTAAACTGAATTCTAAAGAAGAATTTGAATTAGTTAAAACTTTAGAAAAGTTTAATAAATATATTCTTATTTCATTAGATAAATTAGAACCATCAGTATTAACTAGATATGTTATAGATGTAGCGAAAGACTTTAATAAATTCTATACTATTCATTCAGTATTGAACCTTGATGATGAAAGTTTAAAATTAACTAGATTAAATTTAGTAAAAGCAACTTGTCAAGTTATTAAGAATGCACTTGAACTTATAGGTATAGAAGTTGTTGAAGAGATGTAGAAAAGAAATATGGTTAAATAACTAAAAGAAACACCCCCTTAAAATAGTACTTCTATTTTAAGGGGGTGTTCTTACAATGAACAAACTTTAAATTTCATTTGTATCAGAAAGATCAAGCTCTTCATCTGATGATTCTTCTGCTTCTGATATATCTTCATTTGATTCAGAGATATCATCATAAATATATTGCTTCCAGTTGATAAAAATGTGATATAGGTTTACTACATCTTGTTCATTGTATAATAAAATATTCTCTAATTTTTCTTTAGGCATTCTACTAACATAGTCTTTATCCTTCATAACTTTATGAAAAGTTTTAGCTAGATTTGAACCACTCATTACTTCACTTTCTCGTATTATCCCAAAAACTTTTTCTAGATTTTTAAGTCCTATTGAAGTGGATTTATCTCTTTCATACTCTTTTTGAATATCTACAGAGGCAAATTCTGTCTTAAAATCAAAGTCTATACCATATTTTTGGAATAGGTAATTGATAACGCTAAAATCATTATTTCCTGAAAAAGTAACTATGGCTTTTTTTTCTTTTTGCTTCATCTTTATGAAGTATTTTTTAGCTAAATATAGAATATCAATAGATTCCATTCTATTCTCTATCATATATTGAGTCACATGAAGTTCATTTCTTTTTTCATCAAATATACAGGCACCAAATACTCCTATACATTTTGGCTTTTTGTAGACATAATGCTCCAAATCAAAGAAAATTAGATCTTTAGGTGAAAAATTCATTTCATCATGGCAAAGAATATATTTGCCTGAAGATTTAACCTTTAGGGTATTTTCTCTAATTATCATAATACCACAACTTTCTTCAATAAATTTAAGTCACATCTAGGTAACATAAGTATTTAAATAGTGTATTTATTTTAATTATAGTTTAAGTTTCATTTTATTATACCATTAATACTACAAATAGGAATAGTATGAAAGTTTAAATACAATTATACTAAAAGTTGACTTAAGTGAAAGAAGATGATATTATAAGTGTATGATAATGATTTTCAATACGAGGTGATAACATGTGTCTATGTGATTTAAAAATAGGCGAATTTGGAGTAGTAAAAATGGTAAGTGGAGATGAAAAGTTAGCTAAGAGACTTTCAGCTCTTGGATGTATAGAAGGGACAGAGGTATTGTTAAAAAGAAAAGCTCCTTTAGGAGATCCTATGATAATTAATCTTAGAGGATTTGATTTAGCTATTAGAAAGAAAGATGCTAAAAATATATTTATTCATAACTAAAGGGGGCCCTAATGACAACAATAGCATTACTTGGAAATCCAAATGTAGGGAAAACTACATTATTTAATAAACTTACAGGTTCAAAACAATATGTTGGTAACTGGCCTGGTGTAACAGTAGATAAAAAAGAAGGATACTATGAAGATATAAAAGTAGTTGATCTTCCTGGAATCTATGCTATGGACACTTTTTCTAATGAAGAGAAAGTAGCTAAAAATTTCTTGAAACAGGATGAGGTTGATTTAATATTAAATATTGTTGATGCAACTAATCTTGATAGAAATTTATATTTAACTACACAACTAAAGGAATTTAATAAACCTATAATTCTAGCTGTTAATATGGTTGATATAGCTGAAAACAGAGGGATTATAATTGATTATGAAAAGTTAGGTGAATTATTAAATGTAAAAGTTATACCAATATCAGCAGCAAAGGACATAGGAATTGATAAATTAATAGATTGTTTAAAAGAAAAGAATGATAATAATATAAATGATAGAGAGAAATTTAGTTTTGAAAGTGAGAAAGATGCATATAATTTTATTGAAGAAGTACTATTAGAGTGTAAAGTTAAAGAAGATAAAAATAAAATATCTCTTTCAGATAAGGTTGATAAAATTTTATTAAATCCATGGCTTGCATATCCTATATTTATACTTATGATGATCTTAACTTTTGAGATAACTTTTTCATGGATAGGACAACCTTTATCAGATTTATTAGATGGATTGCTAAATGATTCATTTATGCCATGGGTAAGGGAGTTGCTTGTTAATTCATCAGATTGGTTTAAATCATTGATTGTAGATGGAATTATATCTGGTGTTGGAGGAATATTGGTATTGCTTCCAGTAATTTTAGCATTATTTATATGTATAACTATTTTAGAAGATAGCGGATATATGGCGAGAGTTGCATTCTTAATGGATAAATTCATGAGAAAGATAGGATTATCAGGTAAAGCTTTCATACCAATGATAGTAGGATTTGGTTGTTCTGTTCCTGCAATTATGACTGCAAGAACTCTTGAAAGTGAAAAAGATAGAAAACTTACTGCGTTGCTTGTTCCTCTTATGTCTTGTAATGCTAGACTTCCAGTTTATACAGTCTTTGCAGCAGCTTTCTTTTCAGAATACCAAGGGCTTGTAGTAGCATCTCTATACATATTAGGAATATTAATTGCATTTTTTATAGGGATACTATTTAAAAATACATTATTTAAAAAAGATGAAGAGCCATTTATTATAGAACTTCCTGAATACAAAATGCCTGAATTTAAATCAGTAATTAAGCAAACTCTTGATAAAGCAAAGGGATTTATCAAGAAGGCAGGAACAATAATATTTGCAATGAGTGTAGTAATTTGGGTGCTATCTAACTTTAATTTTTCAGGAATGACTGAAAATATTGATGAAAGTATATTAGCAAATATAGGTTCAGTACTTGCACCAGTACTTGCACCTTTGGGTTTTGGTAATTGGCAATCAGCGGTTTCTCTGCTTTCAGGAATCCTAGCAAAAGAAACGGTTTTAGCTTCTATGGAAGTAATATTTGCTGGTGATTTAGGAGTAACTTTATCAGCTCATTTTACAGCTTTATCAGCATATGCATTCCTGGTATTTATATTGCTTTATACACCTTGTGTATCAGTAATAGGTACTATGAAAAAAGAATATGGTACCAAGTTAACTTTATTCTCTGTATTTTATCAATTAGTATTAGCTTGGGTAGTATCATTTTTAGTGTTTAGAATAGGTAGTTTAATTATCTAAAAAAGAAGGTGACTTTATGGAGATTTTAATTACAGGTGTAATTATAGTAGCAGCAATCTTTATTATATCAAAAAATATAAAAAGTTCTTCAAAAGGAAAATGTAATTGTAGTGATTGCTCAAAAAAATGTTCTTCAAGAAAAGTATAAAATTATGATAGGAAGGAGTTGCAATTTAAGCAACTCCTTTAATTTACTTGAAATATATTTTTTCCGTCTGATGAAAGTATTATATCTCCATCAATATCTGTCCTTAAGATTTTAATTTTTTTAGAATTCAATAGATTTAAGACTTCTTTATGGGGGTGACCATAGGAGTTATCCTCTCCTACACTTATAACACCTATTGACGGATTAACAGCATTAAGAAACTCTTCAGACGTAGAAGTTGAGGACCCATGATGGCCAAGTTTTAAAATGTCTGCTTTTATATCTATATTGGATGATAATATTTCTTTTTCTACATCCTTCTCTGCATCTCCTGTAAATAGAAATTTATTTTTGCCAAATCTAATTAGTATTACAGGTGAGTAATTGTTTAGATTTTCAGTATTACCACTCATATATTTATCTTTATTAGGAGAAAATATAGAAACTGAAGTGTTTTCGCCTAAATCTATTGAAGATGATCCAGCTTTTAATATATTAATTTTTAAATTTTTACTTTTTAATGCATCAATCATAGATTCAAAGCTTTTGGTAGTACTGATAACTTTAGGTGAATAAAAGGTTTTTATATCATATTTTTTTATTATTTCACTCATATTCCCAATATGGTCTTCATGAGGGTGAGTTGCTAATAAAAAGTCTATTTTTTTTATATTTAAATTATCAAGATAATTAATTATATTTTTTTTAGAATCCTTTGGCCCAGAATCGATTAATAAATTTTTGTTGTTAACTTGAATTAAAATAGAATCTCCTTGACCTACATTAATAAAATGAACATTAATATTTTGTGATAAGTTTTCTAAATTAATTTTATCATGCTCGCAACATATAGCAGTCATTGGAATAAATAATATATAGATTAGTATAAATATTTTCTTTTTCATTTTAATCTCCTTAAACATTAATATACTAGCCATAAGTTTTGCAAATATACAATGTAAGAAAAAATAGTTTTAGTTGCATATATTGTGTTGTAATAATATAATAGGTTTGACTTTATTAGAAAGGTGGATAAAAATTGTACTTAAGAATAATTTTATATGTGATGTACATGATTTGGATGAGAATTAGAGGTGTAAAGAGGTATTTTATTGAAAAATTTAAAGGGGATAAGGAAGCATGGAAGTATGGGCAAAAGGTCTTTTCAGGCTTTAGCGATTTCACTATAAAGATGCTGAAAATTGATATAGAGGTTATAGGAAAAGAAAATATACCAGAGGGTACTTGTGTATTCATGGGAAATCATCAAAGTATATTAGATATACCTGTGATAAGGCATACAATAGGTAGAACAGTAGATTTCGTTGCAAAAGAAGAATTATTAAAGGTACCTGTTATAGGATATTGGATTGCTAATTTAAAGGGTGTTACATTGGATAGAAGTAATGCTAGAGAAGGGTTGAAAGCTATGAATATAGCAATTGATAGGATAAAAGATGGATACAACTTTGCAATATTTCCAGAAGGGACTAGAAGTAAAGATGGAAAAATAAAGGAATTTAAAAAGGGAAGCATAAAAATTGCTACTAAATCAAAAGCCAAGATTGTACCATTTGCCATTAATGGAACATCTGCATGCTTTGAAGATAATAAAAAATTCAAACAAGGAAAAGTAAAAATAATATTTGGAAAACCTATTGATACTGAAAATTTATCAAAAGAGGAAGAAAGGATGCTTATTGATAAATTATATCAAGAAATTTGTACTAAATATGAAGAGATTTCATAAAATGAAATCCTTCATATTTAAGAAACAACTTTCAGTGATAAGGTTTACATGTGGAAAAAGATTAAAAAAACCCTTGAAAATGAAGAGGTGAAGGTTTGAAAGTTGCAAAACCTATGCTATAATGTGTATATTGTTATTAAGCAAATGTAATTATTTAAAAGGAAAAATCATAAGGGGGCAAAATTAAATGAGAAAAGAATTCTCGATTAGTAATGATAAAATCATTATTAATTTTACAGCAAAGTATTGTAAGACTTTTGAAAGTTTGTTAGAAAGTGAAGGATTTAGAAGGGTTTTAGATGTATACCTAAAACAAGCTCAGAAAAAAAAGAATCTTTCTTATACTTATTTAAGTAATGTAATGCAAGAAGATGATATTGAAAGTATTAGAAAAAACCTAGCAAAAGTTTTTAAATGTTTAACTGTTATGAGTGCAAGAGAAATTGTAGAGACAAATCCTAAATTTGAAAAATTATTATCAGATAAAGAGAGTTTTATTCGTGTAGTTGAAGATTTTTATTTATTTTGGAGAAGACTTGAAAGATATACACTAATTCATAGTGGAAGAGTTGCGCAAGGATTAGCTGCAATGAGCTTTACAGAAGCGAATGATAGATTTTCCAATTTGATATTATCATTATATAGGAAAATTGAAAAAAATGTTTTAGGAGTAGTGCCTAAAGTGTTTAGAGAACTTCCAGCAGGTGGAAATGCGTCTATTATGATTAATAAACTTGTATGGCCAATTCCAAAAAACTATGAAGTATTGGAGGATATTCCTTTTGTAGATTCAATATTATTAGAAGCACCTTTTATAACTTATCCAAAAAGAAATACAAGGGATGGAATGTTTACAGAAGTTTTTGAAAATCCTTTAAAGGATGCTAATATAAATAAAGATCATTGGTTCTGCTATCCTGCAAAAGTTGGAGAATTATTAGCATATATATATTTCCATAGAGATTTTATGGAACATGGAATTACTTTATGTAATTTATTTGAAATGGCAAGAAAAGAAGAATGTAGAGGAAGGAAGCCAGATATTGTCTATGTGTATGGGGCTACAGATGGACAAGAATTAAAAACAGTCTTCTATGATGATAATGAAAATAATATTATGTTAGGATATGTAAATCATTCAGATAAAATTGATTACTTTGGATACATTAAAAAGATGACATTAACTCTTCATAATCTTATAATGATTAAAAGAGGATGCTTGCCAATACATGGAGCTATGGTTAATTTAACACTAAAGAGTGGGAAGACAGCAAATGTTGTTATCATGGGTGATAGTGGTGCTGGTAAATCGGAAAGTTTAGAAGCATTTAGATCATTGAGTGAAGACTATATTTCAGACATGAGTATAATATTTGATGATATGGGAACATTTAAGCTTGAAGATGGAAAGATAGTTGGATATGGTACTGAAATTGGTGCTTTTGTAAGGCTTGATGATTTAGATCAAGGTTATGCATTTAAGGAAATTGATAGAAGTATTTTTATGAATCCAGATAAAATAAATGCAAGACTTGTAACTCCAGTTGCTCCATATAATGTAATAACTAAAGGATATCCAGTAGATTTGTTTTATTATGCAAATAACTATACTAAAGTTGATGAAAATGGAAAGTCTCTTGAGTATTTTAATGCACCAGTAGATGCTATTAAAGTATTTAGGGCTGGAGCTAGAATGGCAAAAGGAACAACTACAGAAAAAGGATTAGTAGAATCTTTTTTTGCAAATCCATTTGGACCTGCTCAGAAAGAAAAAGAAACAGATGCATTAATTGATAAATATTTTGATGCAATGTTTAAAGAAGCTGAGGTAAAAGTTGGACAAATAAAGACTTGTCTTGGGGTATCTGGACAAGAAAAAACAGGGCCTAGAGATGCAGCCTTAGAATTATTTGAAGAGATAAAGAAATTATAATAGATTAAGTATAAAAAAATTATAATGAATTCCTTGTTTATAAATAAAAAGTGTGGATTACAAATCCACACTTTTTAATAACGTTTATTTTTCCATTTAAAAAGTTTTTCTTTAATTTCGTTGATTCTTGTTTCAAAATTTGAATTTTGAATAAATGAATAATATTTATTTCCTAACAAACCATTTGGTTGAAATATAAAAACTATTTTTCTGAAATTTATCAATGATTTAAGTGTTGAATAGAAATCAGCAATCACAAATAGAATTAATGTAAAAAATAATGCTGGTTTTAAAATGTCAGGAATTAAATTTATAATATTAACTACAATAGGGTGAATCACCTTAACTATTCCTATTGTAACAGCTCCCCACATTAGTGAAAAATGTAAACAAATTCTCCCATGAAGATTAAAAGGGTCTTCTGTATAATCCCAATATTTTGTTTTAAATAACTTTTCTAATAGAAAACCTGTAAGATATTCTATTAATGATGTGAAAAATGTTGCAAATAACAGTAAAAGAAATATATTACTGTATTTAAATTCGTTAAGTAATAATATTACAGATAATATGCAGGCTCCATATATTGGACAAAGAGGTCCATGTAAAAAGCCTCTATTAACAAATTTCTTTTGATTCTTAAATGCATATCCTACTTCAGCACACCAGCCTAGAAAAGAGTAAACAATATAATAAAAAAATAAATTATAAATACCGTAATCTGAAAAATGAATTAATTGCATAGTAACCTCCTTTTTAATTATTAAGTATATTATACAATAGTTTTAATAATATTTAATTAAAGAAAAGCTTAAAAAAAACTTAATTTTATATATGGGTTTTAGTTTTGAATAAAAAAATAGCCAATCTTATAAAGAATGGCTATGATTAGCTTCAATGTGCGCTTCTAAATTCTTTCTTTGAGAAAAATGAAATACAATATAAACCTGCAATACCAACAAGCCCATAAATTAACCTGCTAAGCATTGTCATTTCTCCAAATAGTATGGCTACCAAGTCAAATTTAAAAAATCCGACAAGTGCCCAATTTATAGCGCCAATCAAAACTAAAATAAAAGCAATTTTGCTTAAAAGTTTCATAAAAAACACGCTCCTTTATATGTACAATATTTAGTATATCCGGAATATGTTTTTTTATGCAAATATTATAATGTAATATTTCTATCAATTGGCTGTGACAAAGATACAAAAGTATATGTTCTTTGTATTCCTGAGATATTATTGATTTTTTCTAGCAATACATTTTGTAAATCATGAATATTCTTTGAAATAACTTTTGCAAACATGGAATAATCACCTGTTGTTAAATGAAGTTCTACAACTTCATCAATTTTTTGCATTTCTTCTATTACAGTATTGAATGATGATGCCTTGTCCACATAAATTCCAACAAAGCAACAAACATCATAACCAAGTTTTCCAAGGTCAAGAAGAATTCTTGAACCTTTAATAATACCTAAATCTTCCATTTTTTTCATACGAACATGTATAGTTCCACCACTCACATGACATATTCTAGCTATTTCCAAATATGGAGTTCTACAATCTTTAATAAGTAAATCTAAAATTTGAAGATCTAACTCGTCCAATTGAAGCGTTACATTTTCAGTCATATTATCACCTCTTTAATGAATCATTAATATTATTCTATCAAATATTATAAGAATTTTAAAGAAAAAAATGAATAATTATAAAAAAAACAAAAATATTATTGCTATATCGTTAAGAAACAATGAAATTAGTTTTTAAAATTGTAAAATAATTCCTGGAATTAACTTAATATAGATATTAAAAGCTGCAAGTATTTAGAAATAATATTATTATAAATAAAGGATAAATACTTGAAAAACTACAATTTATAATCTAATATTATAAGTAGAGTTAGTTAATAGGAGGGTATAGTATGAATACACTAGTAAGTATAATATTTCTTGTAATTATGTTTGTAATAGTGATGGGAATAATTGCTTTGCTTAAAAAATTTGTTTTTCCAAAAATAAGAATAAATAAATATATACCATTGGTTATAGCTATTGTGGGGCTTATTGTTCAATGGTATGGAAAGTTTACAAATATTTATATAAATGTTGGTATAATGATACTTGTAGTTACATTTTTTTCATGGTATTTAGATATTCAACAAACAGGTGGACCTAAGAAGTCTGGTAAAAAAGTGGTGATTAAACCAAAAGCTAAGCCTAATAGAATTAAAAATATTAAGTAAATTAAAGTTTTATATAAAATAACTTTAGAAAATATGTGAAAAATAAAGCAAAAAATCTTCAAAAATAATTTTTGAGGATTTTTTGCTTTTTGTTTTAATTTTAAAAACGTTTATCTAGTATATTTTAGCGTAAAATATCAAGGAAAATTATTATTTTTTACATAAATATATTTTTAAATTCGAAAAAGACTTGAAAGATTAAAAAAATGACTTTAAAAAAAAGCAATATAACCGATTATTGTCGAAAATGTTATTGGAAACTTTAGCTTTTGATGATAGAATTATTTTATATTATTAGAAAAGATATAGGTAATTTTGATTAAGTAACTTTTAAAATAAAAAAATTAAGGTGGTTTACTATTATGTCAAAGTTTTTAAAATCAATTTTTTCGGCACTAACAAGTGGTGGAGAAGAGAAGTTAAATAAAAATGAATTAAAAAAGGATACCCTAATTGAGAAATCAAAAGAAAGGAAGCGAATATGGAAAAAAGAATATAATCCATTTAGAAATGTTATTTTATGGGGGTATGATGAGAATAATAATCCTAGCTTTTTAATACTTTATGGAGAACATCAATATAAAAGTAGTGAAAGTAATGAGATGTCTATTTGTAATGTTTTAGAAGATGATGTTAAATATACAAGCTATGCTGTATTTAAAGGAAAAAAAGATCATTTACCAGCATTTCAAGCTGTTAGAATTGTAGAAGATTATTACTATTATAATAGAAATAAAGAATTGCCTAAAATGTATTATAAAACAGGAATAATAAATTATTGGTCTAAAAATGAGGAGTATATAGTTAAAAGTTTCAAAAATTTGAATGAAGAAGAGCAAGTTATATTGCCATATTTTGAATCAAACTCTTATGAGGACTACATAAGGATACTAGAAGAAAACAATATTAGCTTTGCTGATTTTACAATAGCAAAACATCCTAATGAAATTTTAAAATTGGATGAAGAATCTAGTGAATATTATCAAATTCTTTATAGTATCTTTTGTGATTCAAATCTTTATACTAGAAAGAAATCATTAAATGAATTAATAGGAATGAATCCTTCAAAAAATATATATGAATTAATTTTAAAAGTAGGGAGTACTGAACTTGTAAGTGGATTATTTTTACAATTAGCTAAAAGAAATAATGATATATTAGTTGAAGAAGCAAAGGTAATATTAGAAAATGAAATTAATTGGGCAGAAGAAAGCTATGCAAATGGTGTGAAGAGATGTGCTGGAATTTATATTTCAACTTTTAATGAAGAATTAAAAGCTGAGAGAAAAATATTAATAAAAGATTCTTTATCAGATATAGATTTACATATTCTAAATATAAATAACAAGGAAATTCCTGAAGGAAAGATATTAGAAGGTGCTGCTTATAGAAAATATGCTTTGCAAGGTTTACTTAGTGAAAATATTGGAAGATATGATTATTCCCAAGGCAAATGGATAACGGTAAGAAGAAAGCAACGTTATAAGATAAGTGCATATAGTGATGGGGTTGTATTAAATAGTATTGCATTAAAAAATGTAATCCAAGAAGCAGAAATATATGGATTAGCAGATGTTGTTGGAAAAATTGCCTACTATTTAGATGCACCAAGATTAAATTACTATTTTAGAGGAAATTCAAAAACTAAAGAATTAAGGTACTATAAAAGGTATATAAAAAGAATAATCAATTCTTATGCAGAAAATGATCCAGATAAATACATAGAGGCTATGAAAACCCTTTTAACAAGTTATACCAAGTATGATTATGTATGTAAATTTCCTGGTAACTTTCAATTTAATGAGTTATTAAAATATTATTTATATTATGATTTTAAAGAAAAACCTCCAACAAGTTGGGAAAGTTGGTATGAAAGACAAAATTGGATGGCTAACGATCAATTGATGAAGCTTAGTGGAAGATATGAATTTAAGAAAGAAATTTGGGACAATCATCTAAAAGATGTATTAGAGATTGCAACTATGGCTAAAATTAATCCAGTATTAAAAGGGTGTTATTATATTTTAAAGGAATCTGAGAAGACTAAGGAGTTAGTAGAATCTATGTCTATTAAAGAATTAGTTTCCTTAACAGAAGGTTCATATGAGCCACTTGTGGATATGTTTAAAGAAGAACTTTATAAAAAGTTGCATTCCATAACTGTTTTTGATTCAGTAATAATGATTTCATTAATGGCTAGTTCAATAGAAGAAAATCATGAGATAGCTAGAAGATTTTTTGAGAAAACAGAGGGAGCATTTTCATCTGATGATATAGTGAATCTAATATGTTTAAATAATATTGATATATGGATAAATATCTTTAAAGAAAGCATATTTACATTAGAAAATAATGATTATTGTAACTTTGTAAAGACTATCATTAAGAGTAGTGAAAAATTCAGAGATTTAAATATTAGTTTATCTAAAGAAATTAAAGATATATTATCTTTATCTACTGGTAAAATTGAAGAAATTTCAGAAGTTGAAAAAGCAGATTTTATATTAAGTATGATTTCCGAAATGTTTAATGTTGGAAGAATAGAGGTTTGGATAGAAGAGTTGATTGAAGAAATTATTTTTTCTATCTCATATGAAGAATTAGAAAATGTACTTAATTCAATTAAAATTGAATCAAAGGGTAGTAGAGTTTCTCAAAGAAGTAGACAAGTAATTTCTATATTAGAATCAATCCAAAATAAGAATTTGCCATCTGATTCTGAAATTATAAGCATATTAGAAACAGGATCTTCAAAGATGATTAATATGTTAGCTGATGCATTTATGGTAAATACAGAGGAATTAAGTAATAGAAATTCTACTTTATTGATTATGCTAGAATCAGATATAACTTTACTTAATAAAAGAGCAGAGGAAATATTTGAGAACATGGAAGAGGATAAGAGAAAAGAATTACATGGTATTATTATTGATTCACCTGTAAATAAAGTATATTCTTTTGGTCTTAAAAAGTTAGATGAATTATATAGTGATTTAATTCCGGCAGACTTTGTAATTCAAATGCTTGAACACACATCTAGTGAAGTTAAATCTTATATTTCAAATAAGACAGATGAAATACTTAATAATTTAGGAAATGGAGATAAAGAGCTTTTTATGTATTATTTAAAGACCATAATATTTCTTCCTAATAAAATATCCAGAAGCAAAGATAACCTATATAAAGTTATCCCAAGATTTTTGTGTGAATATAAAGATAAATTAGAGGAAGTACAAAATATATTACTAGATATTGGAGGTTCAAATATAATTGTGGATTCAGAAAGAGCACTTACCACTTTAGCAAAAATCAGAAAGGAGGTTGTTTTAATTGAAGGTTAATTATAAATATGCAAGCCCATCTATGTGTATGAATGAAGGTAATGATAAGGTACTTGGACTTAGCCCGGATCTTTCTAGAGATGAAAAAGTATCTTTTTTAGGAAAGTTAAAAAATCCTCTTCTTTTTAGAGATGCAATGCTTATGCTTCGTGAAATTGTTATTTCAGATTCTAGTGTAAAGAAAAAAGAAAGAGTTGAGTTTTTTGAATGGCTTGATACTGAGATAGAAAGACGAGTTCTAGAGCATAAAGAGTATTTACCAGAAATTAGAGAAAGTTTAAATAAAGATATCAATGAAGTTTTAAATAAATTAGATGATAAAAATTCTGAAATATACAAGCTTATTGATGTAAAAAATAAGATGAAAAAAGAAATTGATAGTCATGATGCATGGAAGGATTATTATAAACTTGAAAGAGATTTTTGGAAATTTATAAGAGAAAGGGATTTAGATCTTTGGTTTGTACTTGATCCAGTAATAACTGTACATAAAGATCAAGTTTCCTTTGAAGCCTTTTCATTAGATGAATCTACTTATGGATGTTTATCAATTGATATGAATGAATTTGAACTTCTTCAAGAGCCATCTCTTGGGACAACAAATATAGACTTTTCAGCAAAGTTAGCTAAAGAAATTCAAAGATTTCGAACATATAATGATGTTAAATTATCTGTAAATCCAGGAGGATTCACTGTAGATACAGGTATAATTCCAGAGTATGTTGAAAAGAAAATAGATTTGCCTGAAACTTGGATTAAGGGTTTTAATCAAGTTTCTTCAGCAGCGAGTTTAGGGGGAATTGACCTTGAACTGGCTCCTATAGATATTTATGATATATGTTCATTTTTAAGAAGGCATAAAGAACAAAAAGGGCCTAGATATATGAAGTGGATATTAGATCCAGGAAATGCTATAAGAATAGTATTTGAGCCATTTGGAACTGAACTTACTTTAAAAGCAATTTATAATGGTGAAAAGTATAGAGAAGAAAAGATATGGGGAAGGAGGAGATGGCTTGTAATAGAAAAAATACTTCCACTGGCAAAATCCTTTAAAATAAGATTGCTTGGATTTGGTATGCCACAGTTTATTATTGCTGATCTTGGAGGTATGAAGATGACTATAGGGTTCTCATCATGGTCTTCTAATGACTGGGTTAAAGGAACTGCCTTTAATATCATAGGTGGATTTATAGGTGATGGAAACTATAATAAAGTTTATGAATTAATGAAAGAAGAACGTTGTTTATCTTTGGATAAGATTTATGAAAATATAAAAGAAGATTCCAAAACTGTAAATAAAGCAGGAGTAGGTATGCTTTTAAGACGTGGTGAGGGATATTTTGATGCAATAAATGATACTGTAAGATTTAGAAGGCTTCTAAGTACTGAAATTCCAAAGGAATTATATGAAACAACAGAAATGGAATATAAAGTTCAAGAACTTATGAAAGAGAGCATGGATAATTTTTCAGTTAAATTTACAGAGAATAATGAGTTCGTCTTTAATCACTCATTTAAAATACCTAATCCTAAATATAAGAATTGGAACTTTAAAGGCACAGAAGATTATAGTAGAGAGCATGATTTAACAAAAACAGAAATTGTAATAGATGAAGATGGGCAAATTTCTAGGGTAAAATGTAAATGTAAAGAATTCAATAAAGGACCTAGAAATATTTCAGCACCTTGTGCACATATTCTTACTTTATATTTGATTTCTTCAAAGTTTACAAAGTTAAAGTTAGAAGTGGATAGAGAATATAAAATAAATGATATTATGGAGACAATATTATGATGGAGAATAGAGAAAATTCAACAAATAATAGACAAGATTATAGGTCACAAGTAAATGAAATAGGAAAAAAAGAATTTACTTTGATTAAAATGCAGGAATATGGATTTTGGCCAAAGAATCTACCAACACCTTATGAAAGACAAGCTAATGAAACCAAAGAGGATTATGCACATAGAAAAGAATTGATAAAGGAATATGAAAAAATAGGTGAACAGATTACTAACTTATATAAAGAAAAAGATAAGATAAATGAAAAACTTATTGACCTTAAGAAGAAATATAATCAAACTTGGGATTATGAAAAAATAAGACAAGATGTAGCTAAAACTATTATGGAAGAGTCAATTGCAAGACGTAAAGAGAGAAAAGAGAAAAATGCTCTTGAAAGAATAGAAAAATCTGAAGCGTGGAAAAAAGAGAAGGCTGAGAAAATTTTATTTATTGGGAAGGGTTATTCTAGTTTATTACATGACAAAGAAAATGATGAAGGAAAGTTAAGATTACAGGATTTGCCTATTGTGAAAGATGATAAGGATTTAGCTGAGTTTCTTGGGATTGAATATAAGAAACTAAGATTTCTTGTTTATCATAGGGATGTAGTTACTATAGATCATTATCATAGATATACTATACCAAAGAAAAAGGGTGGAGAGCGTAACATAGCAGCACCAAAAACAATGCTAAAAAATGCTCAAAAGACTATTTTAGAAGAAATTTTGACAAAGATTTCTGTATCAGATTATACACATGGATTTTTAAAAGGAAAATCAGTTATTTCAGGTGCAAAAGCTCATATGTCAGATAAAGCATATGGAGAAAATACAGCATTATTAATAAATATGGACCTTCAAGATTTCTTTCCAAGCATAACCTTTGAAAGGGTTAGAGGAATGTTTAAATCTTTTGGATATTCAGGTTATATTGCATCTTTATTATCAATGATATGTACATATTGTGAACGTATGCCAATAGAAGTTAGGGATGAAGTGAAGTATGTTAAAACTTCAGATAGAATTTTACCACAAGGTTCACCTGCAAGTCCTATGATTACAAATATTATTTGTATGAAACTTGATAAAAGATTAAGTGGACTTGCTACAAAATATAATTGTGTTTATACAAGATATGCAGATGACATGAGTTTTAGTTTTGCTGAGGAAAACTATGATTTGAATATTGGAAAGTTTATGGGATTAATTTCTAGGATAGCATGTGATGAGGGACTTACAATCAATAGAAAGAAGACACGCTTTCTTAGAAAACATAACCGTCAAGCTGTTACTGGTATTGTTATAAATAATGATGAGGTTGGAATTCCAAAAAAGTGGATTAAAACTTTAAGAGCTATAATTTATAATGCTAATAAGCTTAAGTCAGAAGGAAAAGAAGTACCAGCAAGTACTTTAAGTAAAATAAGTGGAATGATATCATGGGTTAAGAGTGTTAATGCTAAAAGATATGCCAAAATAATTGAAGCAGGAAATAATTTATTAGGATAATAAAAAAATGGATAAGAGATAATGATAGATAATACTGAGATTAAAGTAAATGAATCAGGTTTTAATGAATTTGGTATTCAATCATATAATGGACTTTATGGAACTACAGACAAGAAGATGATTATATTATTTCTGATATTTCTTATAAGAAACTCGAAAAACTATGTAAAAAATATTGATAAAATAATAATTTATTGTTGAAATTTGTTTGTTTATTTGTTATAATGAAAACAAGTTGAATTATAAATAGATTCCTTGGCCTTTATACTGTGGTGTTGCGCCATAGTGGAGAATTGTCAGGTCCACATCATCAAGTTGTGCGCAATTCGCTGCGCTATCACTACTGTGCACATTAAAAACCGAGCCTTCGGTTATGTGACAGTAGTGATGCTACGCTGAAGTGTCACAACTAAATTGAAGAATTGTTAGCAAGGAATCTATCATAACTATATTAAGGTCGTCTCTTATTTTTATATGAGATGATCTTTTTTGTTATAAAATATGTATATTCTGAAGAATATATGGAAATATTCTTATATTCTTCACCATATATATGGTAGTATTCTTCACCATATATATGGTAGTATTCTTATATTCTCGTATAATGTAGTTAAGATAAAAGAGAGAGAAATACAATTATCTTATACATATGTTATACGAAATTTCTT